>JAEYVW010000466.1 GCA_023429365.1 Bacteroidota bacterium | reverse complement strand
CAAGGCAGGCCGCCATGGCCAGGTAGGGGTTGGCATCAGATCCCACAACTCTTGTTTCAAGTCGTGTCGAATTACCACCGCCCGCGAGGACCCGCAGGGCTGTGGTCCTGTTGTCAAAAGCCCAGGTAAGAGTCGTCGGCGCCCAGGCGCCTTCTACCAGTCTTTTATAACTATTGATATTGGGCGCATACATTGGTAATATATGTGGCAGGCAGAACAATTGGCCGGCGATATAGTTTTCCATCAGTTCACTGATGCCGTTCTCCCTGTCGGTATCTACAAAAAGATTTTGCTTTCCGTTGCCTGACCACAGGCTCTGGTGTACATGACCGCTGCAACCCGGTAGTGTTTCATTCCATTTGGCCATAAATGAAGCAATGATGCCATGCCGGTAAGCAATCTCCTTTACGCCGCTTTTAAAAAGCGCGGCCCTGTCTGCGGCTTCCAATATTTCAGCATAATAAATTGCAGCTTCGTAAACACCGGGGCCCGTCTCCGTGTGAATGCCCTCGATCGGCACATTGAATTTTTTCATCTGGTCAAACAAGTCGTTGAAATAATTACCCTCCTGCGATGCGCGCAAAACAGAGTAGCCAAACATGCCCGGCGTCAGCGGCTGTGGATTACGAAAATTATTTTTATATAATTCATCACGGTTGTCGATAAAATTGAACCATTCAAACTCCTGCGAAAAATAAGGCAGATAACCAGCCCTCCCAGCTTTTTCGCGAACCCTTTTCAAAAGCGTTCTGGGACAAATAGCATGAAGATTACTTTTGTCGTGGCTAAAATCAGACATGAAAAATGGAATATTGTTGTCCCAGGGGATGCGCCGGAAAGTCTGTAGGTCGATGCTGGCGAGGGCGTCGGGGTAGCCGGTATGCCAGCCCGTGATTTTTGAATTGTCGTAAGCGATATCGCCGGCGTCCCAGCCGAAAACAACATCGCAAAAGCCAAAACCTTTCTCGGCAACGGACATGAATTTTTCGAAGCTGATCACTTTACCACGCAGCACACCATCGATATCAACTACCGCCAGCTTTATTTTCTCGGCATTACTATCGGAAAGTTTTTGCAAAACATCTTTAGTGATCAGCGGACTTGCCATGGGTTTTGTTTTTTACAGAAAGATGAAACCAAATATAAGACAGTGCCAACAGCCCGAAAAAGACCAGGGCCAGTTTGAAGTAGAGCGTCGACATGGCCACCAGCGCTATGCTAGCGATCACCAGCGCGGTAATGGGGAACCATGGATAGAATGGGACACGGAACGGACGAGCCATGCCAGGTTCCTTTTTTCTTAGAGCAATGACTGTAATCATGGATAGAACGTATAGTGTTAGCGCACCAAAGCAGGCGATGGTAATGATCTCTGCAGTTTTCCCAGTAAGTAATGCGATAACGCCAATCACCATATTTATCAGTAAGGCATTGGCTGGTGTCCGGAACCGGGGATGCACTTTTCCAAAAACCTCAGGGATGTATTTAATACGCCCAAATTCAAAAGTAGCGCGACCCGCCGCCAGTATGATACCATGAAATGATGCCACCAGGCCCATCAGTCCGATGGTGATCAACAGGTGATACAGCCAGCCGCTGCTGCCCGTGATCTGACCCAGCGCCAGGGGCAAGGGAGAGTCGGATGCTTCAGCACCCGGGGAAGGATACACGATTTTTTCCCAGCCACCTACTCCTACTGCCGATAAAAAAGTGAGGATACATAATATAATAAGTGTAGCCAGCGCCGAACCAAAACCACGGAGTATATTTTTCTGCGGGTTGATGGTTTCCTCAGCTACGTTGGCAACGCCTTCTATGGCAAGGAAGAACCAGATCGCGAAAGGTATCGCAGCCCACACGCCTTCCCAACCAAAGGGAAAAGCGTTTATCTCCATATTTTTCCTTTCAAAATGCGGTAAAGTGACTCCCGCAAAGAGCAAAAGCTCAAACACAGCAAACGCGGTGATGATCAATTCGAAGGTTGCGGCCGCTTTGACGCCATAAATATTCAAACCTGTAAAAAGAATGTAGGCAACGATCGCGATGGTTATTACGTGCACCTCCGGGAAAAAAATATGGAAGTAGGCGCCGATGGCCGCCGCAATAGCCGGCGGTGCAAAAACGAATTCAATGATCTGCGCCATACCTGCAATAAAACCAAGTTCTTTTCCCAGGCCGCGGTTGGCATAGTCCAGTACTCCGCCGGCTTTTGGAATGGCACAGGCCAGCTCGGTATAGGAAAAAGTAAAACAGATATAAAGGATGATGATAAAAAAAGTGGCGATGGCCAGTCCATACGTACCACCTGCAGCCAGTCCCAGGTTCCATCCGAAGTACATTCCTGAGATCACATAACCGACACCCATACCCCAAAGCATGAGCGGACCTAAGCTCCTGGATAATTGCGGGGTTGACGCGTCCGGTGTCTTTGGCATAATGGGTGTATGCTTAAAGATACAGGAAAGCGATCATTGAATCTTAAAATTGCGGTGCTGATTATGATACAAATATTAACGCAGGTATCAGGCTACGTTTAATTTTTCAGCCGCTACTTTATTAGCGTATACAGTGGCAGCTTCCCTTACCCAGGCACCATCTTCCCAGGCTTTGCGGCGCGCATCGAGTCTTTGTTTATTGCAGGGGCCATTGCCTTTGACTACGTTCCAGAATTCATCCCAGTTGATCTCCCCGAAATCGTAATGTTTTCTTTCCTCATTCCATTTCAGGTCAGGGTCGGGAATCGTCATGCCCAGGACTTTTACCTGCTCAGCACACATGTCCACAAAGTTTTGTCGCAACTCGTCGTTGCTTTTCCGTTTGATCTTCCATTTCATACTTTGATCGGAATTGGTCGATTCGGAATCTCGTGGTCCAAACATCATCAGTGAAGGCCACCACCAGCGATTGATCGCGTCCTGGCACATTGCCTGTTGCGCTTTCGTGCCCTTTGCAAGTGTGAGCAGTATTTCAAAACCCTGGCGCTGGTGAAAACTTTCTTCCTTGCAGATCCTTACCATAGCCCGGGCATAAGGGCCGTGCGAGGTGCGGCACAGCATTACCTGGTTTAAGATGGCAGCGCCGTCCACCAGCCAGCCAATTGCACCCATATCAGCCCAGGTAAGGGTGGGATAATTGAAGATGGATGAATATTTGGCTTTACCCGTATGCAGGTCGTTGATCATTTGTTCCCGGGTAGTGCCTAAGGTTTCAGCCGCGGAATATAAATAAAGACCATGTCCTGCTTCGTCCTGTACTTTAGCCAGCAGGATCGCTTTTCTTTTCAGCGAAGGTGCGCGGGTGATCCATTCCCCTTCGGGCAACATACCCACGATCTCGCTATGCGCATGCTGACTGATCTGCCGGATCAGTGTTTTGCGGTAAGCATCCGGCATCCAGTCCCTGGGTTCGATCTTGATTTCAAGATCGATCTTCTGCTGAAAAATATATTCGGGCTCCTGTACAGGCATGAGGGTTTAATTGAAATTCAAATTTACAAAAAACTAACAGGTGTACGGAGTCTGATTTTTACTTATTCCTGGATCACACCTGCACAACACCACGGCATAAAACGCGATGCAAGTGCATCAGACAGATTAATAATAATAGCAAGATTTGTATTAAAAATCAACCGATTCTTCCAACGACCTGATATTTGAAAACTTATTTGTTTATGAGATATTTGGCCTAATTTAGTATTACTGCTTATTTAAATTTACCGGAGATTGCCTGCTAACGATCACGATAACTCAGTTCAGTTGAGAGAACTGCAAGCGCGAATTGCCATAAACGACCAAGCGGCGTTCACCCAACTCTATTTGCATTTCGGCAAAAGACTAATCCATTTCGCAACTACACTGGTACGCTCTAAGGAAACCGCGGAAGAATTGACAGAAGATGTATTTGTAAAGCTCTGGGCGAATCGTGTTCACATAACGGAAATTGAAAATATTACTGTATACCTCTACGTAGCCGTCAAAAACAAGGCCCTTACCTCCCTTTCTCTTAAAGCCAGGCAACTGGTACTCGCACCATTCGATTTTCTTGACACGTCAGTGGATTCTTTTGCCGCCGACCCTTACGACCTGATGATCACATCGGAGATGATGGACCGTATGCACCAGGCAGTGGAGGCATTGCCGCCGCGTTGTAAAATGATCTTTAAACTGATCAGGGAAGATGGGTTGAAATATAAAGAAGTGGCGGAAATTCTTAATATATCTGTTAATACCATTGACGTACAAATGGCTATTGCGGTAAAAAAGATTTGCAACGCGCTGCAAATTGAACGTTCATCAACAGGATTTAGTTTCCCGGATCAGCTGACAGAAAAAAATGAAAAAAATCCGGGCAAGGCTTAGTAGATAAACATTGTTTTATAGTCCTTCAGAGACACAAAGACTGCTTGCTGCATGGAAATTCCCGAAAAAATATGGCACCTGATGGCCAAATCCCTCAATAAAGAGGCCACACCGGGTGAACTGGACGAATTGAACCAGTTGTTGCAGCAAGATGCCGGAATTCAGCAGCAGTTTGAACTACTTACCCGAATTTGGAAAGAAAACGGGCCGGACCCCGATGATGAGGGTAACGCTCGCAAGCTTATACTTCGGATCATCAACAAAGCCGACCAGCAGGCCGCCACCGGTGATGATTATTTTGAACCGCGGCCTCCAAGAAGGAGGCGTCGCTTATGGGTGGGCGGTATCGCCATTTTGATCGCCCTGGCAGGCTGGTGGTTTTTCTCCGAAACAAATAGTGCCGCCCGCTCGATACTTAAAAAAATCCCAGAATCATTAGTAGTCAATAAAGGTAGCCGTTCCAGGTATTTACTGCCGGATGGCACCACGGTCTGGCTGAATGCCGGGTCGAAACTTCATTATGAAAATGATTTTCGTGGTACTACTCGTGTGGTCAGGCTTGAAGGCGAAGCCTTTTTCGACGTTATTAAGGATCCCAAACGCCCTTTTATCGTAAGAGCTTCAGACATTGACATAAGGGTTTTGGGGACCGCATTCAACGTGAAATCATACCCCGAGGATAAGAATGTGGAAACCACACTGTACCGCGGCCTGGTTAATGTAGTAAGGCATAATACAAAGAATGCACCTGCCATACAATTAAAGCCAAATGAAAAACTGGTCTTGCCAAAAGAAGCAGCTAATACACCTGAAGAATTGTCTGTAAAACAAGTAGCCGCTCCCAAAGCAATACCTGCAAGTTTCACCATCATTA
>JAEYVW010000427.1 GCA_023429365.1 Bacteroidota bacterium | reverse complement strand
GTGTTAGTTTTTGATTGGTTTACCGCTTTATTTTTTGCGGCAACCATACTACTTGTCGGCCTGATTGCGGGAATATACCCGGCGATTATTTTATCCGCTTTTTCACCTATCAAAGTTTTGAAAGGGCGTTTACAAAGTACCGTTGGTATTGGGCTTTTCAGAAAGGGGTTAATTGCGGGTCAGTTCGTGGCATCTATCATGATGATCATTGGAACCTTGGTGATCGGGCAGCAATTGGATTTTTTAAAGAATAAAAACCTGGGATTTGAAAAAGAACATGTCGTGATTGTTCCGACCAACAAATCAAGGGCAGAAGGCTATCCCCTGGCTGAAAGGTTTAAAGCAGAACTGGCCAAAAATCCCCAGGTCATAGCCACGACAGCCAGCATGTTTAGTTTTTCGGAGCCGGGCTGGGCTAATCTTGGTTACGAGGATGACAATAAAGTCTACCGGAATTTCAGGATGAATGCCATTGATGCGGATTTTGTCAATACAATGCAACTTGAGATTCTTGCTGGAAGGAATTTTTCAAAAGGTAACAATGCGGACGTACTTTCCTCAATGATCGTCAATGAAGCGCTGGTCAAAGAGTATGGATGGACCGACCCCATTGGCAAAAAACTACCTGGCAAATACGAACAGCAGGTGGTAGGGGTGATAAAGGATTTTCATTTCGAATCTCTTCATAATAAGATACAGCCACTTGCCCTGGTCTTGCGACCCGATTCAATGTTTCGCCGATCCAGCGATGTAAGCATGGCTTCATCTACACAACCACGGATCAGTGTACGATTGAAAGGTGGTAACCTGCAGGAACAGATAGCTTCCTTAAAATCTGCCTGGCATACGATAGCCCCTGACCAGGATTTTGAATATCGCTTTTTGGATGAATCGCTCAATGCCCTGTACCAGGAAGAGCAAAGACTGGGCACGGTGGTCAGATATGCTTCCATTCTTTCCATTTTCATAGCTTGTCTTGGTTTGTTTGGATTGGCCACGTTAGTAGTGGTAAGGCGAACAAAAGAAATAGGCATCCGCAAAGTACTGGGAGCAGGCACGGGAAGCCTGGTTAGACTTCTATCAAAAGATTTTGTGATCCTGGTGGCTATTGCTGCTGTGATTGCTTTCCCAATGGCCTGGTGGGCTTTAAATAAATGGCTACGCGATTTTGCTTATCGGGTAGACATCGAATGGTGGGTGTTTTTTACTGCCGCTGCGCTGACTCTACTCATTGCGCTGATGACGGTAAGCTTCCAGGCGATAAAAGCAGCCCTGGCGAACCCCGTGAAGAGCTTGAGAACAGAGTAAAGAAGTATAATGAAAAACTAAACTGAATAAATAACTGTTTATGCTTAAGAACTATTTCAAAGTTGCGATGCGCAACCTGCTAAAAAGAAAAGTTTATACGGCGATAAATATCCTTGGTCTTGCCACAGGCATGGCGGTTTGTATGCTGATCGTCCTGTTTGTACAAAGCGAACTGGGTTATGATAAGCATCACGAGAATGGCGACAATATATACCGGGTAGTTCTCGATAGAAAATATCCCGGTCGCGCCACTTCGTACTCCATCATACCGCAATCCATCGGCGGAGCGATCAAGACGGAATATCCTGAAGTGCTGGAAAGTACAAGGGTTTACAATTTCGGAGGTGGTGGTAACTTCTTTTTAAGAATCGCCGACAAGACGTTCGAGGAGCGAAAGGTACTGGCGGTGGACTCAAACTTTTTCCGGGTTTTTAGCGCTGACATGATCAAAGGAGATGCTGCCAACGCGTTGTTGCGCCCTAATACTGTGGTGATAAATCGAAGCACAGCTGAGCGATACTATGGCTCTGTGGAAAATGCCTTTGGGAAAACATTTGAAACGGATGGAAATAATAATGTCCCCAATGTGTTTGAGGTCACGGCTATTTGTGAGGACTGGCCGGAGAACTCGCATTTTGATTTTAATCTTTTATTGTCGACGGCAGGTTTTGAGTTTACACGACAGCCAAACTATATCAATTTTGCTGCACATACCTACCTGTTGCTTTCGCCTCAGGCATCACCTGCTGCGCTGGAAGCAAGGTTTCCTGATATCATAAAGAAATTTGTGGCAGGCCCGGTGCAGCAGGCGTTTGGAAAAAGTATAGATGATTTTCAAAAAGAAGGTAATGGCTATACGTATTATCTCCAGCCAATGAAAAAAATTCATCTCATATCTCATCTTGAAGCTGAGTTGAAACCCAACGGTAGCATGACTGCTGTATACATTTTCAGTATAGTTGCTGTTTTCATTTTGGCCCTTGCCTGTATCAATTTTGTGAATCTATCTACAGCACGTTCGGTGGAGAGAGCAAAAGAGGTCGGCATCCGGAAAACTTTTGGATCCGAGAGAAAAGCATTGATCGGACAGTTCCTGTTTGAATCGGTGGTGATCACCCTCATAAGTATCATCATAGCAATCGGATTGATCGCCCTGTTGCTCCCGTTGTTCAATCAGTTGGCAGGAAGAGAACTTTCCCTGGGCTATTTCTTTACACCCATGCGAATCGCAGGCATGCTGCTATTTACACTCATTGTTGGTATAGTGGCAGGGATATATCCGGCATTTTTCCTGTCATCGTTTAAACCGGTTCTCGTATTAAAGGGGCGATTCAGGTCCCAGAAATATGGCATGTTGCTACGCAATGGCCTGGTGGTTTTCCAGTTTGCTATTTCAGTTACGCTTATTGTTGCAACAGTAGTGGTGAACAGGCAAATGAATTATATGCTGGGTGACAGGCTTGGTTTTCGCAAAGACCATACGATCGTGGTGGAGAGAACGGACCTGGTGGCACAGCAAACCAAAGCATTCAGGGACGAGCTTTCCAAGATAAATGGTGTGGAAATGGTAAGTGGTACCAGCGCTATGCCGGGCCAGGAGAATTTCTTTGGGGTCACCTTCCAGGCGATGGGATCCAATGAGCAGGTTACAGGAAGAGGAATTATCTCCGATGAAAACTATG
>JAEYVW010000404.1 GCA_023429365.1 Bacteroidota bacterium | reverse complement strand
AGATCCTCATGGAGCTACCTTCTTCGCTTCAACGTCAAAATAACAAATTCGAAGTGTCACTTCAGTTTGAGGGCCTGCCGGAAAATGAAAATGAACTATTGGTATTTGGGAACGCCGAACTGCTGATTACTGCAATCATGAACATCGTTTCCAACGCCTGTAAGTATTCCCCTGATCATCATGCCGTGATCGGGTTCTCCATTCGTAATGGTTATTTCTATGTGAATGTTACCGATAAGGGGCCGGGCATACCCGAAAACGAACTGGCCAATATCTTTCTTCCCTTCTATCGTGTCGAAAACAGCCATTCCATCAAGGGTTTTGGCCTGGGCCTTTCGCTGGCATACCAGATCATCAAGCTGCACAAGGGAGAGATCACAGCCAGTTCGCAAATAGGCCAGGGAACGGTGGTTTGCGTCAAAATTCCCTCCGCCAGCCGGTCCGGATTCTAATACTCTTCTAATGGCGGATTGCGGACTTTCTAGGTGTTTATACTGATTTTTACGATCGCATTTTAGGCAGGTGGGGTGTTTTCACCCACATATACAAACGCTGCCTGATCAGATCTGTAAATACGAAAAAGTTATTAATCCAGTTAGTTCTGGGTTCAACTATCGGCTATTGCCGGTAAAATGAGGATTCATGAACCAGAAATTATCAAAAATAATTGTCGGGGTTGATTTAAGTGAGCCTTCTTTCAATGCCATAAACACCGCCACCAGCCTGGCAGTCAAAACGACTGCTATACTTTACCTGGTGCATGCGCATGAAACGATATTTGAAAACATTGTTTCCAGGAAAAGACTACCCGATACTCCATCGAACAACATCAGCATTCTAACCGCTTTGGCCAGCGATATCAATAGAAAAACAGGGATCAGGACTGAAGTGGTGGAGCGTGAGGCCAACGCGGCCGAACTCATTTTGCGTACGATCGTAGAAGAAGACGCAGGACTGGTAGTAATGGGAAGCTATGGTGCTTCAGGTTTTAGAAACGGCTATACCGGGAGCACGGCCTATACGGTTGCGAAATATGCTCCATGCCCGATCCTGATCATTCCCGGCGGGAAAAACTGGGAAAATTTTAAAAGACCGATCTACCCCCTCCGCCCTGTAATGACCGCGATGCGGCACTACCCGGTGTTCCGTCGTTTTCTTGAAAAAAATTCTTCATTGCTAGTATTTGGTCTTGCCCGAAGAAATGAGGAGAAAGATGAAAATTTGATCAGGGAAACGCTCTCGATGGTAGATGATGAATTGAGAAATGACAAGGTAACGATTTCCATCGACTGGAGCAGCGATCATGATGTATCGCATAATGTGCTAACCATGGCAGAAAAGAACCGGAATGATATTTTAATTCTCACCACGGCGATCGACGTTAGCAACAAACAGTTTTTTATCGGACCCATCAGCCATTATATCATCCACAATGCAAGGATCCCGGTACTCATCATCAATAAAGTAAACCATCACCACTTAAGCCAGGTAAGGGTTGGCCGCGAAGCCTGATTGCCGGGGAAAAAAACCTGGAAACCCGTGTTAAATAACGCGGAGACTTTCTCAAAATGCGGAATTTTGAGCCATGCAGCTCACTGTCGAACAGCAGAATGTACTTGAAACCAATAGTGACCTCGTCATCAATGCCGTGGCCGGAAGTGGCAAGACCACGACGCTGATCGCTTATGCCAAAACGCGGCCTCCTCATAGCAGGATACTTTACCTCGCCTTTAATAAGACAGTAAAGTCGGAAGCGATTCAAAAATTCACAGAAGCCGATCTGCAAAATGTAAAAGTAGAAACAGCACATTCACTCGCATTTGACTGGGTGGTCAGGCATAGCCCTTACAAGGTGGTACAGGGATACAAAAGTCATGAATGGTGCGATGTGCTGGATATAAAAACCGGTGACCGTCACACTGATTTTATCCTTGCCAGCCATGTCAATAGATTTATCAGCTTCTTTTGCAACAGTAAGGCCGACAGGGTGCAGGAACTCGACTATGCGGCTACTATTGCCGATACCAGGGCGGCGGCGTTTGTAAAAAATTTCTACGCCCATATCGAACGATTCACAAGGGAAGCGCTGGCCAAAATGGACAAGGCTGAGATCGCGGTGACGCATGATTTTTATTTAAAAAAATTCCAGCAGACCCGACCCGTATTACCCTACGATTACATTTTATTTGATGAGGGGCAGGATGCCAGCGCGGCAATGCTGGATGTATTCCTGCAACAACCCGCTGTCAAAATCATAGTAGGCGATATGCATCAGCAGATCTATGGCTGGCGGTATGCTATTAATAGCCTGCAGCAGGTAACCTTCCCCGTGTATCATCTTAGCAACAGTTTTCGATTTGATGATGAAATTGCACTGGTTGCCAATAAAATCCTTGCCTGGAAAAAGCACCTGCACGAAGCGCCGGCTGTAAAGATCATTGGTGCAGGTGCGCCGACGGGAATTTACAACACCAAAGCCATGCTGGGCAGAACAAACCTGAACCTGCTTTTGCAGGCTATCACTAAGTGGCAGCGGGGCCAGATCAATTCCCTCTACTTCGAAGGAAATATCAACAGTTACACTTTCGCTGACGAAGGCGCATCGCTTTATGATGTACTAAACCTTTACAATGGCAAAACAGCCGGCATCCGCGACAAGCTGATCGCCGAAATGAAATCAATGAGTGAGTTGCAGGACTACATTGACAAGACAGAAGACAACAGCCTGGCCATGATCGTGGAAGTGGTAAAAGAATTTGGCAATAAATTACCATCCCTCATCAACGATCTTAAATCACATCATACGGCTTCAAAACAGGATGCCGATATGATCTTTAGCACCGTTCACCGATGCAAGGGAATGGAATACGATGAAGTAACCCTGCTCAACGATTTTATCACGGAAGAAAAACTGCAGCGATATATCGGACAGTATGGTGATGAAAAGATGAATACCGTAGATAAAAACCGCCTCGCAGAGGAAATAAATATTCTTTATGTAGCCGCCACCAGGGCCCGCAACAAACTGATCATTCCACCAGGCATCAATCCCCTGCGCAGTATTGAAACCGCGGAAGCCGCAACAGTACCCATTTATTCCGGCAATACTTACCAGCGTAGCCCTCTCGAAGAGCGGCATGATTACGCGACGGGCAGATCTACCGGCTACAAGCGACCCTCCAATCGTGGTAAGAAATGGACCCGCGAGGAAGAGGAACAACTCACGGAATTATTCGGCCAACAATTATCGCTAAAAGAAATTGCCGGTCAGCTTGGTCGTGGAGAAAATGGTGTGAGGGGAAAACTGATGGGCATGGGTTTGTTGGATGAAGACGATCAGCATTGGTATTAAGAAATGGGAAGCTGGGTGTTGGATGCTAGATACTAGATATTGGATACTAGATATTGGATACTAGATACTGGATACTGGATCGTTTGATAAACGTGTAATAGTCAAGGATTCTAAGCCCCCTCTCCATGAGGAGAGGGGGTTGGTGGTGAGGCCTGACTTGGGGGTGAGGCTGGCCTGCCCGCCGAAGCATTTAGCGTAGGCGGGGACTTGGAAATCTGCCAGATAATTACCATATTTATAGAGCATCCCCCCACCCCACTGAAATCTTTTCATTACACCATCTTATTGGATTACCGGTATTGGCTGCTGAACTGGCGCCCGGATGCGCTATTTCGGATGGGCCGTTAATTTTTAATAAGAAGTAATTATGAAACGATCCCTGTTTGTATTGCTGATCCTGACTGCGATTTGCGCATCCTGCAAAAAAGAAAAAAAAGATGTATCCCTGCCAAAGCTGAGCACGACGGCTATTTCGAACCTGACTTATAATTCGGCTACTTCCGGGGGAAATATCACCGGCGATGGCGGTGCCGCAATCACCGCAAGTGGAATTTGCTGGAGCAAAACCAATAACACGCCAACTGTTTCAGATTCTAAAACAACTGGCAATACCGCTTCAGGTAGTTTTACATCGGTGATGAACGGGCTCGAAGAAAATACCACGTACTATGTAAGAGCTTATGCCACTAATAGCGCAGGTACAGGGTATGGAAATACAATCACTTTTACTACGCCCGTTAATGTAAAAGTTCCGGAATTGACAACCGCTGCCATTACCGGCCTGGCATACAACAAGGCCACATCTGGCGGTACGATCACTACCAACGGTGGGGCAGCTATCACAGCCAGTGGTATCTGCTGGAGCAAGACAAACAATAATCCAACCTCGGCGGATTCTAAAACAGCCGAAAATGCAACTTCCGGCACTTTCACTTCTTTGATGGAGAACCTGGAAGAAAACACTACTTACTATGTAAGAGCTTATGCGACCAATAGTGTCGGTACGGGTTATGGCAATACCATTACTTTTACCACACCCGTCAATGTACAATTGCCGGAACTGACCACCGCTGCGATCACCAACCTCGCTTACAATACTGCTACATCCGGCGGCACCATCACCAGCAACGGCGGTGCCAACATCACGGCAAGTGGAATTTGCTGGAGTAAGACCAATAATACACCAACTATTGATGATGATAAAATTTCTGGCACTACAGCTTCGGGTACCTTCAGTTCGGTGATGAATAATCTCGAAGAGAACACTACCTATTATGTAAGAGCCTATGCCACCAATAGCGCGGGTACGGGGTATGGAAATACGATCACCTTCAAGACACCGGTCAATATAACCATACCTGTATTAAGTACCACAGCAATTACTAATCTTGGGCCTAATACCGCTACTTCTGGAGGGACGATTACAAGCAATGGCGGCGGGACCATTTCCGTAAGTGGTATCTGCTGGAGTAAGACCAACAATAATCCAACCACCGCCGATTCAAAAACAAGCGGTGCGACCGCTTCAGGCAGTTTTGTAGCCGTGATGAACAACCTGGACCCGAGTACAACATATTATGTACGGGCTTATGCTACCAATAGTTCGGGCACCGGTTATGGCAATGCCATCAGCTTTACCACCTCTGCGGCCGATGAAAACCAGGTGACGTTTGTGTACAATGGCGCGACGGTAACTTACGGTGTCATCACCAGCCCAACAACTGGTAGAAAATGGCTGGACCGCAACCTCGGTGCCAGCCAGGTGGCCACAGCATATAATGATTACAGGGCATATGGTCATTTGTTTCAATGGGGCCGACCTGCTGACGGGCACCAGTTGATCAATTACTCCAATGGTACGTCGGGATCACCTGTCAATGGAAAGACAAAAACCCTGGCAACCTCCGACGCTCCCGGGCATTCTACATTTATCACGCCCGATAATACCGTTGCACAAGGTGGTGTATTTATATACGACTGGCGCAATGATCAAAATACCAACCGCTGGGCGATCAATGCCCAGGGTGCCTGCCCCACGGGCTGGCATATTCCAACGGCTGCGGAATGGGCCGCCGAAACGGGTATAACTAATTTGAGTACCGCTTTCAGCCAGTTAAAACTGACAGCCCCCGGCTATCGTTATGGTGATTTTGACGGCTCCAACAGGGACGGTACGGTAAGATCGGTTGGCAGTTTTGCTTATTACTGGAGTTCATCGGTCTGGCCCTCGGGTGCAGGTTTTTCCAGCTATAAGGATATCTCGTCCAATGACAGTTACTCTGATCTGCTGGGCAGGGCCTACGGTTGTGCCATCCGCTGTATAAAAAATCAATAAGCGCTTACAAATGCTTATACCGGGGATCAGCTTCTGACCCCCGGTATTTTTTGTCGATACCCCAGGTCACTAATCTTACGGATACTCTTGATTATTTCAAGGTTGAAAAAACGGATTTTTCGGTTTTTTTTCCCCTTGTTACGCCTCCCCCATGTCTCAATT
>JAEYVW010000198.1 GCA_023429365.1 Bacteroidota bacterium | reverse complement strand
GAAAATTTTTAGAAAATGCGGGAGTATTAGGTGCCGCGGGCGTCATAGCTCCCGGATTAATTTATCAATCAAATACAATCATGACAGCAACACAACCAAAGGATGATATTTCACTGGCTCAATGGGCCCTGGTGGATGAAATACGCGCCGGCAAATGGAAAAATCTTGATTTCCCAAAAGTGGCACGTGAGGATTTTGGCCTGAACGGGATCGAATTTGTAAATACACTTTTTGAAGTACCAACCGAAGGGTATTTGAAGAAACTAAAACAAAACGCGGCTACGCATGGTGTGACGATGGTACTGATCATGGTCGATGATGAAGGCGATGGCGCAGAGTCGACCAGCCAGGGCAGGAAACAATTTGAGATCAATCATCGCAAATGGGTGGACATTGCGCATTATCTCGGTTGTCGTGCTGTGCGTACCAACTGTCGTGGACCCAAAAATGCTGATAAAAAAGAAGCTTTGAAATGGGCCACCGAATCTTACCAGATGTTGTTGAACTATGCCAGGCCATCCAGTATTCAAATTGTGATTGAAAATCATGGTGGCGTATCCAACGATCCCGACTGGATGGTTTCACTGATGAAGGAAGTAAATGATCCTTTGTTTGGCACTTACCCCGACTGGCGCAGCCCCATGGCGGATTTTGATAATTATGTGTACCTGCAAAAAACATTGCCTTATGCCAAAGGCATGTCGTATCGTAATCAGCCAACGGAAGCATTAACTGCAAAGATGATCCAGCTTAGCAGGGATTCCGGCTACAGGGGTTGGTATGGTATCGAATCAAGCGGACGTGAGGAAATAAAGAAGGGTATTGATTTGCTGAAAAAATATCTGCTCCAGTCAAAATAAGCAACCTAACGATCAAAAAATCAGGAAGGGGTTGCCGTCGATTGATCAGCATCCCCTTCCTGCAATTCCGGTCTAAATAATATCTGTTACTTCCTGTCTTTTCCAAATGTGTAGCTCAATCCAAGCTGGAACACACTATTCTTCTCTGTCTCGTAAAACTTGGTCAATCCTGCATTGTATCTCGCATACACACCAATGTTTGAATTAATCTGGTAGCCTGCTCCAATAGCCAGGGAGATATCAGTAGTTTCCAGGTATTCCTTGATGTCAGACACATCACCTTCATTATCGTCTTCTGCTTTCAACAGAAAACCGATCTGCGGACCTGCTTCTGCATAAAAACCGCGGGCAATATTATACTTCACCAACAGCGGGATCTGGAAATAATTCAATGTTGTCTTTTCATTGTCGTCGTCCCAGCGGGCTCCCTGCGCGGAATACAGCATTTCACCCTGTACACTGAGTTGGGGAGTAAGAGAAAGATTAGCAAGAGCGCCAAAATGTAAACCTGTTTTGGAACGGTAACCTTCCACATCTTTACCGGTAATGTTGGCAATGTTGATACCTGCTTTAGCGCCGAAACGCAGTTGTGCTTCGCCTGCAAATGCTGCTGCAAACAGCATAGCGAGTAAAAAAAACTTCTTCATTTTCTTTTTGATTTGGTTTAATGATTAATGATCTCTGAGGCGCAAAACTAGGGTGGGTATCTTTCGCATCCTAGCAGCACTCAGCCACCTGCACCATAAATGAGTAAGCTGCATCAAAATACTTGTATCCTGAATCACTGTGATGAACGGTAAATGAAGTTGATATTCGCGACAACGCTGCTTACAGGAAAATGCCTGGCTCTTATTCTTTTATAATCTCTCTCTTAATATAGGAACCCCACGGCGAGAAACGCTTCATCGTATTCAGCCAGTAATCAGGATTCAGATCGAGATCGCTATAAGGGCGGCCATCGTAGATCTCAGCACTTAAGTCAACCAGTTCCCACTCGTCTTCCTGGTAACGCCAGCTAAAATTGTGCGATGCATTTTTATTATACCCGCCATTGCCGGAAATGATCTTACCCATGAGTATCTTTCTTTCGGCAACCGGTTTGTCTAACTCATCCATAATCTTATTGATAAGAAACCGATCAGCAGTTGCAACCACAAAGGAACTATCACGCCAGTCGGCAGCATCGCCATTAAAACCTACTTCAAAATAGCGGTATGATTTTTTTTCTTTAGAACAGGAGCCGGCAGTAAGGACAAGGATGGAGAAAAGGATAAAAAGAGGTTTCATTGTATTTGACTTTTCACTTCTGACAATCCTCTTTTATTTACCGTTGCTTTATTTTTCCTTCTAAAATGTTAACTCCTGTATTATAGACTATCTTTTTTAGGTACGATCTTATAATCATCCGGTGAAATGCCGGTAACGCCCCTTGCTTTCTTCTTTCCGGCAGAATCCACCGCTGCGGGTGCGGGTGATTTTTCAATATCAACTACTATAGGCCCTGGGTCAAGGGCTGTCGGGTCTGTGATCGTGGGTACAATAGCAGGTGTGTCCTGAACAGGAATTTTATCAACTGGTACCACAGGGGTTTTTTGCGGCGGGCCATTAAATGGAACCGGGTTTTCTAATTCCTGTGCGCCGGGTTCCTGGATAGTTGCGGGTTGTTGCGTCTCTATAGTATCCGTGGGTGAAAAAGTATTCTCCTTTTTTGTTGTGAAAAAATTTATGAGGAATGCAATCACTAATACGACTCCCAGGCCACCCATGATAATCCCGCCAAGAGGCGAGGTGGGGGCAGGGTTATTATCGCCTGGAGGATCACCTGGATCACTATCCAGTTCCGTCTCAATCCGGGACCAAATCAACTCCGAGAGATCCGGAACCGGGAGTTCCTCCAGTTTACGGGCGATCGTTATTTCATATGTAGTCTTTTCATTCATCAGGTATACAGCAGCATAAGTTGTTTTTGTAAGGTTTTTCGGGCCTCGCCCAGGTGCCATTTGGAAGTGCCTTCACTGATGCCCAGTTTAACGGCTATCTCCCTGTGTGTATGGCCTTCTACTGCATAC
>JAEYVW010000396.1 GCA_023429365.1 Bacteroidota bacterium | reverse complement strand
ATCGCTAATCAATTCAAAATACCCGTCAAATTTATAGGAGTAGGCGAGAAAATGGAAGACCTGCTGGTTTTTGATAAACACGAGTTTGTGGATAGCCTGTTTAACCTGGAAAGGAAAGACGCATCATGAAAACAAGGACATTAAAAAAAGATAAAGTCAATATCATTACGCTGGGTTGCAGCAAGAATATGGTGGACAGCGAAGTGCTTAGCGGGCAACTCAGGGCTAATGAAATTGATGTGGTGCATGAAAATAATAAGCTCGACCATAATATTGTGGTCGTGAATACATGTGGGTTTATCGACAAAGCCAAGGAAGAGAGTATCAATACCATCCTCGACCAGGTGGAGCTTAAACGAAAAGGTAAACTCGATAAAGTGTATGTGACAGGTTGCCTGAGCGAGCGCTATCGCAATAACCTGGAAGCAGAAATACCCGAAGTGGACGCTTACTTCGGCACGATGGAGCTGCCCCTGATTTTGAAAAAATTTGAAGCGGATTATAAAACGGAATTAGTAGGTGAACGACTCCTTGCTACGCCGCAGCATTACGCGTACATGAAAATTTCTGAAGGCTGCAATCGTACCTGTTCATTTTGTGCTATACCGTTGATGCGTGGACAACATATCAGCAAACCGATTGAGGAACTGGTAAAAGAAGCAGAAGGCCTGGTAAGAAAAGGTGTAAAGGAAATTATGTTGATTGCGCAGGAACTTACTTATTACGGCCTGGATATTTATAAAAAGAGAATGTTGCCCGACCTCCTTCGCCGCCTGTCGGATATACAGGGACTGGAGTGGATCCGCTTGCATTATGCTTATCCATCTAAGTTCCCCCTGGAAATACTCGATGCCATGCGGGAAAGAGACAATATTTGCAACTACCTCGACATGCCGCTGCAACATGCGGCCAACAATATGCTTAAGGCTATGAAGCGGCAGATTACCCGTGAGGAAATGGAAGAGCTTACAGCTGCTATTCGCGAGCGTGTGCCGGGCATTTGCCTGCGCACTACACTGATTACAGGTTTCCCCGGAGAGACCCTGGATGATGTGGAGGAATTAAAGGGTTTTCTCGAGCGGCAACGCTTTGACCGCGTTGGCATTTTTACCTATTCACATGAGGAAGGAACTTCAGCCTTCGGTTTGACAGACGATATTCCGCAGGAGGAAAAAGAGAGAAGAGCGCAGGATATCATGGAAACGCAGCAGGAAATATCCTACGAACTAAACCAGGCCAAACTTGGTAAAGTATTCAAAACACTTGTAGACAAAAAGGAAGCCGGCCGCTACCTGGGCCGCACCGAATTCGACAGCGTCGAAGTAGACAACGAAGTGGTGATCCATTCTTCAAAAAAATTAACTCCGGGCGAATTCGTGCATGTCAGGATCACAAAGGCATATGATTACGATCTGGAGGGTGAAGTGGTTGCTGAATAGAGTATCATATTTTTACATCTACAGCGTCATAAAAACACATTACCGGTTGTTTTGAACTATGGGCATTACTAATCCCCGGGTTTATTATTGAGTCTCATTTGATACAACAGAGGTTCGATTTCCCCTTATTTATTTTTCCTAACTTACCAGCAAATTATTACATGTGAAAAATCTTGTTTTGCTTGTCGTAGCTGTTTGTACAGTATCCCTGTTACCCGCCCAGGAAAAAATTTTTAATGGCAAGGATCTTAATGGCTGGACCATTCATGGTACCGAAAAATGGTATGTAAAAAAAGGTGAACTGGTTTGTGAAAGCGGACCCGATAAGGGTTATGGTTATTTGTCCACCAACCAGGCTTACAAAAACTTTGAACTTACCCTGCGATTCAGGCAAGAGGCCAATGGAAACAGTGGTGTGTTTGTTCGCTCTTCCATCGAAGGTGTAAAGATCAGTGGCTGGCAGATGGAAGTTGCACCCGAAGGACATCATACCGGTGGGATTTATGAATCCTATGGCCGCGGCTGGTTGATCAAGCCTAAACCCGAGGACGAAAAACATTTGAAAGCAGGCAAGTGGAATAAGCTAAAGATCAGGGTGGTTAACGATGAGATCACGACCTGGCTTAATGGCCACCAGATGATAACCCTGAAAGACGAGAAGATCGGAAAGGGGGAAGGTTTTATAGCTTTGCAAATACATGACGGAGGAGGTATTAAGGTAAGGTGGAAGGATATCAGGGTTAAAAAACTGGATTGATTATGGATTTCGTGGACTACTATCAGATTTTAGGAGTTGATAAAAATGCGTCGCAGGAAGATATCAAAAAGGCTTATCGCAAGCTGGCACGCAAACTGCACCCTGACCTCAACCCCAGTGACAAGGAAGCTCATAAGAAATTTCAGCAGGTCAACGAAGCCAACGAGGTATTGAGCGATCCGGAGAAAAGGAAAAAGTATGACCAGTATGGTAAGGACTGGCAACATGCGGAGCAATCCGAACAAGCCCGGCAATCGCAAAGAAGAAGTGGACAGCAGGATTTTTATGGTGATGTGAAAGAGGAAGTATTTTCAGATTTTTTTGAATCCCTGTTTGGTGGCGGAAGCCGAAGAAGACAAACCAGGTTTCGGGGACAGGATCACCAGGCCATGTTGCAGTTGCAATTGAGGGATGCCTATACTACCCACCAGCAAACGCTTACTGTAAATGGTAAAAAGATCCGTATCACCATTCCAGCAGGTGTAGAAGACGGACAGGTAATAAAACTTAAAGGTTATGGTGGTCCCGGTGCGAATGGCGGTCCGGCCGGTGACCTCTATATTACTTTCAATATCGTGGACGACCCGTCTTTCAAACGGGCGGGTGACAATCTTTACATCACTAAGAACATTGACCTTTATACTGCCGTACTGGGTGGGGATGTGATCGTAGATACACTTAGCGGTAAAGTGAAACTGAAAGTTGCAGCAGGTACACAAAACGGAGAAAGAGTAAGATTAAAAGACAAAGGGTTCCCGGTATACAAAGAGCCCAATCAGTTTGGTGACCTTTATGTCAGCTTTCATGTGAATATACCCACAGATCTTAGTGAAAAGGAAAAAGAATTGTTTTCGGAACTATCAAAACTGTCGCAAAAAAAATAAATCATGGATAAAAATGAAATGATAGCGGCACATGATTTTTGCGTTTCACATAATGTGGAGTTGTCATTTTTATATTCCCTTTCTGAGTCAGGGCTGGTCCAGATCACGACCTTTGATGAGCATGTCTACATCAGTGAGGACCAATTGCCCTATCTCGAGAAATGGGTAAGGCTGCACTACGAACTGGATATAAACATCGAAGGACTGGAAGCGATACATCACCTGCTTGAACAAATGAAACGGATGGAGGAGGAGATGGAGAGGTTGAGGAGAGAGTCGGGAGTCGGGAAATAGCGTCTGACGTCCCCGTCTGACGCGCGGATGCAGCCGGTAGTCCGGAGTAGATAGATACATCTAATCTTCCTTTCTCACCGTCCCGATGGCTATCGGGATCCCGGCAATTTATTAATCTAGAATCTCTCTTTCAGGATCTTTGAAACAACCTTGTCAATTGGTAAAGTAACGCTATCAGGCGAAAAATCATTCCAGTTTACAAAGCGAAAGGTTTCAGTTTCGCCGGTGTCCCGATAGATGGCGAGTTGTTTTTCATCAAAATCAAAGATTTTATCACGAAGTGGCGCTTTTATTTCTTCAACAGCCCTGGTGAGATAGTAAATGGAAATAATCTGGTGACCCGGGTTAAACGCGGATAGTTGGAAGAAATCCGTAGTATAAAGATGATCGCCGACTTCCACCGCCAGTCCCATTTCCTCCATGAATTCACGCCGCAGGCAATCGCGGGTACCTTCTCCAAATTCCAGCCCGCCACCGGGAAATTTAGTATAATACTGTCCCCGGATATATTCATCACTCACCAGCACATTTTTGTTTTCATCGATCAGTATCCCGTACACGCGAATATTAAAATGCGACATAATGCTAATAAATTTTCTTACGTAGAAACAACCAGCCGATTATGAGAGAAATGATCAGCGATACAAAAACGACGATATAGAAGGCGTAAGGCGAACTTTCAAACCCGTTTGGCACATTCATCCCGAAAATGCTTGCAATCAATACAGGGAAAGTGAGTACGATCGTTATCACAGAAAGCCGTTTCAGCACCTCGTTCTGGTTGTTGGCGATGATACTCGCAAAAGCATCCAGGGTACTGCCCAGGATATTGGCATAGATGTTAGCCATCTCAAGCGCCTGCGAATTGTCTACAACCAGGTCGGCCAGGAACTCTTTTTCATCTTCACTCAGCGACAGGAAATTCGTTCTTTCCAGTTTAAGAAGAAGCAGTTCATTAGAGCGAAGCGCAGTAACAAAATAGGTGAGACTTTTCTGTATCCGCATCAATTGAAGCAAGTGTTCATTTTTGTTGGCTGAATAAAGTCTTTGCTCCAATATATTTCTTCGCTGGTTGATCTCCTTAAGGTGCTCAAGAAAGTTTTGAACGACTTTTTCAAATACTTTCAGAACGAGCATATTTCTTTTGTCTGAATCACGGTTTTGGAAAGTGTTCAGGAATTTCTTGATCGTTGAATTCTCGAATGAATTAACAGTTACAGTATGGTGGTGGGTGAGAATGATACATATGGGTATGGTAATATAGTAAGCGTCACTCTCGTTAAAAGAATTATTCTCTGTAGGCGTCTTGATCACAATAAGACGGACATTCCCTTCCCTTTCAAACCGGCTACGTTCATCAATATCCAGGGAGTCGGTCAGGAAGTCGAGCGGTATTTCGAGCTGTTCGGAGAGTTCATTGAACTCTTCCTGTTTGAGTGGCGGCAGCACGTTTACCCATGTTCCTGTTTCAGGTTTGTCGATTTCTACCGTTTTCTGGTCGATATTTTTGAAATATTGTATCATAAGCCTGTTTACAGGTTGGCAAGTTTAGTGAATCGCTAGCCTTTAACTATATGCTCAAGGGTTCCTAATTCCTTACACGACAGCCACCGGTTTCCAATCACACTTCAATCACTCCCTCAAACACCTTCTCCGCCGGGCCGCACAACCAAATATTGCTATAACTTCCATCCTCGTTGCGATCGAATTCTATGGTAAGACTACCTCCAAGCGTTTTGACCTCCACATCATTGAAACCATTTTCATTGTGATAACATACCAGTGCGGCAGCCGTGACGCCGGTTCCACAGGAATACGTCTCGTCTTCCACACCACGTTCATAGGTGCGGACAATGATCTTGTCATCGCCCGCGTGCTCTACAAAATTTACATTGATACCTTCCTGTTCATAGTCTTTACTATAGCGGATATCACGACCTTTTTTATAAACATCAGTTTCCATAACATCGTTGACGATCTTCACATAGTGCGGCGAACCGGTGTCCAGTACAAAGTCACCGCGGAGCTTTTGTACCTTATCTACATCTTTCATTTTTAGCGAGACGATGCCGTCAGTATCGATCTCGGCTTCGTGTGGCCCATCCACAGCCAGGAATTTATACTCATTTCGATGTATGCCGAGCTGGTACGCGAATTTAACAATACAACGCCCTCCATTACCACACATGCTTCCTTCTCGGCCGTCGGAGTTGTAATATTTCATTTCAAAATCGTAGCCGGGCTTCTGATTCAGCATCATGAATCCATCCGCGCCAATTCCTCTCCGCCGGTCACACAATTCATGGATCTCGTGGGTGCGAAGTTGGGAATAGCGGTTGTCACGATTATCGACAATAACGAAATCGTTTCCGGTGCCCTGGTATTTATGGAATTGTATAGTCATAAAGCTAGTGGGGTATGGGTAGGGGTAAGTGGGTTACTTGATTTCCTTCAAATTTTCTATCATTTTACTCAGCATTCTAAACGTCGATTCAAGAAATTGTTCAAGTTCCACCATTTGCCCTTTTTATAATAATTCAAATTAATAGCAATTTCAAACTGACTATCAATTTCAACTAATGAACTTCGTGCAATTTCATAAAAACGTTTTTTCTCCGGTTTTGATATTCTTGATGCACCTACTGCAATATTGCTTACTACAGAAATAGCCGCTCTTTTAATTTGAGATGTCAAAATAAATTGTTCCTCCTTAGGAAAAAGACTGGTGGCTTTATAAATCTCCCTGATAAGGCTTAAGGAAATTTTATAAACATCCAAAGTTTTATGCGAAAGGGTTAGCACCGTCGAAAGATTTAAAGATATAATGAATTTGATAGTTGTATTCCCCCTCCCCAACTCGCCACTCCCCACTAGCTATTTCATCGAACTCTCAGAAAATATCTCCATAAACTTCACGATCAAACGCTCTACCGCTGCTTTCCCATCTTTCGAAAACTCCTGTTGTACACGATTCGCAACGATAGCATTTAGTGCCAGGCAGTTGTGCCCCAATAATTTTCCAAGTCCATAGATAGCCGATGTTTCCATTTCAAAATTAGTGATCCGGTGCTGGCCAAAACGGAAATCAGTTAAGCTGTTGACCAGGTTTGGATTCCGGATGCCAAGCCTGAGGATCCGTCCCTGTGGTCCATAAAATCCGGGGCAGGTAACGGTAATGCCGTGGTGAAAATCGCCGACAAAATGTTTCAGCAGGGATGCCGCGGCGCTACTGATATAAGGATAGCCCATCTGACCATGCATCTGCGTATGAGTAACAAAGGACTGTAGCAATTGTTGTTCTTCGTCATTTTGCTCGAGGCGATAGAAATTGAGCAGGTTATCGATCCCCAGTCCATGGGTAGAGGCGACAAAGCTGTCAACCGGGATATCGGCCTGCAACGAGCCGGAAGTGCCAAGACGAATAATATTAAGTGCTGTCAGACTCGGCTTAATATGCCGGGTTTCCAGGTCAATATTGGCGAGGGCGTCGAGTTCGTTGACTACGATATCGATATTATCGGGGCCTATTCCCGATGACAGCACAGTTAGCCTTTTTTTCCCTACCATCCCGGTATGGCTGACGAATTCCCGGTGCTGGCGTTTTACTTCTACTGTGTCAAAGTATTTGCTGACTTCTTTTACGCGGTCCGGGTCGCCAACGGTGATAACGGTGCCCGCGATCTCTTCAGGTCTGAGGTCGAGATGGTACACCGCGCAACGGGAGTTGATGATCAATTCTGATTCTGCAATCCGGCTCATAATGCTAATTTTAAAGTAAATGGATTCAGTCAATTATCAAAAATATCCTATTTTCGCAAGCGATTCAAAAAGCAGTTAACGGCTGCCTGGTTCCTTCAAAAGGAGCCTGGAATCGACAATTAATGGTCCTTTGGCCGAGTGGCTAGGCAAAGCTCTGCAAAAGCTTCTACAGCGGTTCGAATCCGCTAGGGACCTCCTTCGTGGCAGTCATTTTCTTTATTGAAGGACTGCCACATTGCTTTTAAAGACGACACTAAGTGGCCGCATGTCGCCAGCCACTGATTTACCCACTTATGCTTGCGTTCCGCACCAACAAAACTGTCGGTTAAAATGTTACATTAGTAAAAGCTAAACTTATTTTGAACATTAAAAATCAGCACTATGATTTACACCGAACAACTCGACGGCATCAAACTTGATGTCCAGACTGTAGACCTTACCATTGACGATAATGTAAAAGAGCATATCCGGGAGATGATCAGTAAACTGAGCAGGTTTATTTCTGAGATAAACTTTGCGGATGTTCATTTTAAGGAAGCTACCAGCCAAACTACTGACAGTCGTACTGTGAGTGTACGTCTGGGTATTCCCGGTAATGATGTATTTGCTTCTGTGTCGGGTTCTGATTGGCCTACCTTGCTGGACCAGGTCGAGGACAAACTGAAGAGCCAGCTTGTAAAAAGGAAAAAATAATTGTTAAAAACTGTTTAAGGAAATGAGCTGGATCGCGTGGCTGTATTCAACGCCTGCAACCTGCACATTGATTTTTATCAACGCGATTTCTTAAATACGATCAATGGAGCCCCGAATGTGCAGGTGTAATTTCGCAGTGAAATTCAGATGAGAAATGTGGTAGACGATCGTATTTTTTAAACAGTTTAAAATTATTTTTTATGACACCCATATTTATCACGCTTTTGATAGCGACTGCAGCAATATCGGCAACAGCGTTGATTATACTCGCCCGGTTTCTTCGGCGTCAACGGGAAAACGAAGAGATGTTGACCTCATTTAAGGAAATGTCTGAAAAACTTCACAAGACGCTTACAAGGCACCAGGAGTTGCGCGAAAGACTAGTGGGGGTGGATGAATTCGACAGATCCGGATCCCCATCCCAAACAGGATCAGTGGTTCCCCGTCGATTCAATCCAGAGCAGTTAAACTAAAAAAAAATAGCCCGGTCAACCGGGCTATTTTTTTTATGCGTTCAATCTCAATTTACAGCGGGTTCTGTTGTACAATACCCAGCGTGTATTCAAGTTCGAGGCGGGGAATAAGGAATACCCATTCTTTGGTGCCCGCAGGCTCGGTCATTTTTTGAGCAAGTGTATTGTCGTGGTTACCACCATTACGATCCAGTGGCTGGTTAAGCCTTTTCAGATCATAAAAACGGAAACCTTCTGCCCAAAGTTCAATCCGGCGTTGAACCAGGATCTCATCGATCAGTGCCTGGCCTGTATTGGTTGATAAAGTATAGTCATTATCGCGTTTGTTGGCGAGTTCAAACAATACTGCACGGGCATCATCTTCACGTCCTGCCTGGCGCGCCAGGGCTTCAGCTTCTATCAGGTACATTTCTGCAGCACGCATCATCACCAGGTCACCATTACTATTGCCGGGGTTAGCCAGCAAAAATTTACGGGTCATATAGGGCTTGCGTGTACCTCCTGCAGTCAGAGGGAAAGAAGCATCCGTACCTGTAGGATCCCACAATTTTTTGCGAACATCTGTGGGCGAAATCATATCATACAACTTAGAGAAGATCGCCTTAGGGTTACCTCTTGTATTGGTTGAAGAGAAATCGCCGAGGTAAGCATAGAATGAATAGAAATAGGTAGGGTGGTCATCGCGGTGATGGTAGCCCCAGATCCATTCAGAGTTATCAACATCACTAAATCCTTCCATATACTCAGTCTGGCTCATCAGGGGGAAACCCTGGCGGGCTTCATTGGCCATCTGCGCGGCAAGCGCCCAGTTTTGCTGGGTAAGCGCTACACGTGCTTTAAGACCTTTTACCACGTTAGTGTTCAGGTGTGATTTCGCCGGGCGCGACAGGCCATTCAACAGGGAAAGCGCTTCGTCCAGGTCGGCGTTGATCTGTGCATAGGTCTCAGCAACCGTGCTGCGTGGCAGGGCACCTGTACGGGGCTCCAGTACCAGGGACATGCCAAGGGAACTATTGGCACCATTGGCATCATAACGTTCTCCAAATAGCTGTACGAGGTTGAAGTAAGCCCAGGCGCGATAGGCATAGGCCTGGCCTTTAATCAACTTCCTCTCTTCTTCAGTACCTTCTGCACCATCGATATTGGCAATGATCATATTGGCATTACCGATAAAAGAATAAAAGAAACCGTAGTTAAAACGCAGCATCGTGCTGGTTTCATTACGGTGTTGCAACCAGCGGTACTCACTTACAAACCAGCCATTGGCATTTGCGGTCATTACGAAATCCTCACCGAGTACTTCGGTATAGAGATAGTTACCACTTACGCCACCGGTAGCCTGGTTGGCATACCATTGCACATATAAGAGGCGGTGCATGCCATTAACAGTGGCCATCGCGTTCTTGGTTGTGGCGAATGCGGTAGTTGGCGTGAGTACATCCGGTGGAACAAGCTCCAGGTAGTCTTTTTTACAGCCGGTGCCCATCAATAAAGCACCTGCTAAAAAGGCCCATAATTTATTTTTCAAAAAGGTTCTCATCATTGTTTGTTTTAGAAGTTTAGACTAATACCAGCATTGAGTACACGGGCAGCATCATAAGTATCACCTGTGGTGCCACCAAAGCTTCCGTTTACGTTCATGCCTTTACGTTTTGTAAAGAAATGAACATTCTCCGCGCTTACAAAAACACGAACACCTGAAGCACCAATCCTTGAGATCACTTCTTTAGGCAGGTTGTACGCGAGGCTGATATTGTTAATGCTTAAGTAAGTGGCATCAGTGAGCCAACGAGTAGAAGCAGCGCCGTATTGCGAAGTCCTGGTGTTGTCAAGTCTTGGCACGTTTGTTACATCCCCTGGTTTTTGCCAACGGTTTAGGATATCTCTGTGGTAGGTACCTCCCGCTGTCGCAGTGGACATCAGAGTGGCATACACGCCGTCATAAACATAACCTCCGAGTTGGTAAGTCAATACCATATTCAACTCAAATCCTTTATAGCTGAGCGTGTTCATCAGGCTTCCATACACATCAGGCAGCGCTGATTTGCCAACGTAATCCTGTTTCGCATTGTTATGATCGATGGTCACTGTATCCATACCGCCTTTACCATTGGAAATCTCCATGGAGGTTGCGGGATTCCACGCGTTCACGCCCAAGTACAGGGCCTGCCCGGTGTTAGGATCTACACCGTAGTAGTTACGGGTGAAGAACTCATAAACAGATTTACCTTCTTCACGTCTGAAAGGTGAGCTGGTAATAGTGCGTGGCACATCAGGCATCTTGGTAATCTTGTTCTTATAGGATGTCGCGTTCAGTGTCATGGTCCAGTTAACTTCCCTGCCACGAACGATTACACCTGACACCTGTACTTCCACCCCTTTGTTTGACATACCACCGATGTTCTGGCTAATTTCAAATGGTCCGCCATTGGTACCGCCATTTTGGTAAGGTTGTGGTACATCGAATATCAGACCACTGCTGCGCCTGTCGAAATAACCAAGTGTACCTGAGATTCTGCCTCTGAAAAAGGAGAAATCCAGGCCAAGGTCAAGTGGTTTTTGTGTTTCCCAGGTCAGTTCAGGGCTTCCCAATGAACCAATAATCACACCGGGCCTGGTGTCATCATCGTATCCGATGTCATACCCAGACTGGTAAGGATAAGAAACCAGGCCATTCGCGTTACCGGTATAGCCATAAGACGCACGAAGTTTCAGCTGGTCGATCCAGGTAATATTAAAGAAGCTTTCTTTGTCAATACGCCATGCAGCGCCGATTGACCAGAAATTTTCCCAACGAAGGTGTTTCGGAAATTTCGAGTTACCATCCCTTCGGAGAGATCCTGATACCAGGTACTTCCCGTCAAAGTCATAGTTGACCCGTGACAGGAAACCTTCCGTGCGGGCTTCACTGATCGAGGAAGTCAGTGAGTTGATGGTACCAAAGTTTTGATAAACATAAAGGTCATCGAAGGACTGGCCGATTCTCATCCCATCTATACCAGCTGATTCATAACCATAATTTTCATGACCAACAAGGGCGTCGATATTATGTAAACCAAACTTTTTATTGAAATTGACCAATTGGTTGAAAGTATAGCTGGAAACTTTGCTAGACTCACGGCTAAGTCTTCCAGATGGGTAACCATCACCCACGAGTGGGTTCTGGTATGAAATACCATCCACATTAGTAATGTCGGTACTGATATTGGTTGTGAATTTCAGCCAGGGCGTAAAGATAACGTCGGCGTATGCTCTTGCTGAAATAACGTCACGAACTTCATTCTCTTTGTTCCATAGGTGTTCAGCAATTGTATGACGACCGGTATTGTAAGGTCTGGCGAATCCGCCTTCGTTACCGAAATCATATACTTTTTGTCCCTGTGCATCGAGAACATAACCGCCTGTGCCGGGATCGTGCATATGCACAGGATAGATCGGTGCGATATAACGAGCGAAATAGAACGCGTTAACGATACCTCCTGTAGCGGCATAGTCAAATTTGGAACGATTGCCTGCAATATTGAATCCGGTTTTGAACCATTGGGTAGGGGTCAGGTTCACATTGACCCTGCCGCTAAAACGGCTCAGTTTCGAACGAAGTCCCCAGCCACCTTCTTTCAGGTAGTTGAATGACCCGGTGAAATCTGCTTTATCACTGCCGGAATTATAAACTACGCTATACTCATTCCTTGTACCCGTGCGGGTGGCCTGGTCAAGCCAGTC
>JAEYVW010000329.1 GCA_023429365.1 Bacteroidota bacterium | reverse complement strand
TATCCTGACACATCGATACATTTCAACTACGGCCAGCAAAAGTAAGAGTCTCCAGGAAAAATAAAGCAAAGCCCCTGTAAATGTAAAAGTCATAGATGCCGCGCGGGTCAAAGGTTCTGACAACTATTCAAGATTTTATTCCGGACAGCAATGATTGGGAATTTGGAATTAGGGGTGCGGTTTCGGGTTTTATTATCCATTCCCAAACCCACAGCTATCGGGCTCTTATACCAAATTCCTAATTACAAATTCCTGTCGAAAAGAACGGGATTCAATGGCGTGTCAATTACCTCTCCAACCCGTGCACCGGGACACCATGTCTCCCAGTCTAACTGTTGATTCTCGTTGGATGGTTGTTTTAACCTCATGTCTTTTTCCATATATATAATGGTCATCACTTTTCGCATCCGGTTGGTGCTGTTGGCACCGGCGCGATGAAATACCCAGCCATTATGAAAACTCACTTCACCCATGTCGAAGGGCTCAACGATTTTTATGTAATCATTCAGCGTAAGTTTTTTCTGGATAATGGTTTCGCTATCATCGCTGATCTTTAAGGTTCGCCCTTCCTGTAGTTGCTGACTTTTGGCACTAAACTCCAATGGTCCCAGGTCAAGACCTGTCTGTTGAAGTGGTATCCATGCGGTGACTGTATTATCTGAGGATAAAGGCCAATAGTATTGGTCGGCATGCCAGGGCGTATGACCACCGCCGGCTTCTTTAAACAATGCCTGGTCATGGTAGAGTCTTACACCATTCACTTCCATCAGGTCGGCAGCGATTTTTGCGAGGCGCTTGCCGAATACAATTTGTTTGACCGGCTTTGACTTGGTCCAGATATTCATGATCTGCAAAAATGCCTTGCCATAAGTATCTCGTTGTTCAATAGGCAGGTGTTGTGTATTAAGTCTTAATACTTCAGCCGAGATCGTGTCATTCAGAAACATGATCACTTCATCAGGTAACACGTTTTTGAGTTTGATATATCCATTTTCCTGGTAAAATGAAACATGGTCGTATGATAGTTCGTAAGGCTCATCAAGATATTGTTGGATAGCGGCAGGTATTTGAGGCATAATGAATCTTTTGAATTGTCTTAACCTTAAAATTAAACCATCTGCTGTCGTAACCGGAAATTTTTTATGTCATGCTATTTTGGCTGGTAGCTGTCGCCGCATTTTGTGGAACTGAATGGGCAAAAGCTCCATCAGGTGAAAAGCGTCAGCGACTACTTAAATACCTGTAGATGATAGTCCTGCGGAGAAGATCCCGGCAGGCATCCTATTTGTTTTAAAGTATGTGAGAAAATAAATGTACCATGAAAAAGAATATTTTGCGGAACATCCGGAGCTTATATGTAAAATTGACAGCGCTTTCCCTTGGGATATTTTTTTCAACGACGCTTTCGGCGCAGCAACATATCATTGCGCAGAAAGATAATACCCGTCCTGAAACCGCCAGGCAGTTCAACAGCTTTAACCTGTCTTCATTCCAGGTGATACAAAATAACGAGTACAATGTAGTGCAATGGCAGGCGGGGGAAAACACCTCCAACAATAAGTTTGTAGTGGAATATAGTTTTGACGGTATCAACTTTATTCGTAGTGAAAATGTGATGGGTCATAATGGACTTTATCAATACCGACATTATATCCGGGATAGCAGGCCATTGTTGTATCGCGTAAGCACAGAAAATGGCCAGGGCAGCTGGGTCCATTCCGGCGCGATCATGCCGAAAGGAGTTGCGGTGTCACCTGTTCAGTTACAGGGCAATATGGTCAAAGGTAATATGATCAATGTCCAGGCGAGTTTCCCGGTTGAACGTCTTACCATCGTTTCGACATCCGGAAACGAAGTCTTTGCTAAAGACCTGAATGGAGCCCGTGATTTGATACCAGTGGCCATCCCTTCGCTTAAGGAGGGAATCTATTTTGTCAATTTCTTTGGTAATGGATGGAAAAGTACCAGTCGTTTTGTGATTGGGTGAAACGATCACGATCGTTAAATAAATAGCAATTTGAAAGCCCGGGCGTCCGGCATAGGATTTATTTAGTAAATTCCATACAAATCAATCAACATGGACGCCAGACCTGCTTTTAGGAGACTCTTATTGTTTCTCTATCTTACCATACTCCTCATCATCGCAAAACCGGATACCGTTTTTTCACAGGTTGCGAAACAAAACCCCGGTGGATATGGTAAAGCCAGTTATGGACTTATAACGGCTGGCAAATTCATGCAGCACTGGTGGGTGGCGGGTCCATTTAATGTAACTAATGATTCGATTGCACCTGAGGATGCGGTGCAGGAAGGGGCGTTCAAAGCTGATTTTACTGCCAATCTTAAAATGGTAGCCGGTCAGCCCCTACCAGCGTTGTTATCCGCTGGGAATAATCTCAGATGGAAGCAGGTATCACAGAATAACGATATCATCGACCTCGACAGCATTTTTGGTAGAAAAGATTTCGTGTACGCATATGCGCTGGCAGAGATAAAAGCCAATCAGCCGATGAAAGTTATGCTTGCCGTGGGCAGCGATGATGGTGTGAAAGTGTGGCATAATGGTAAACTGGTGCACGAGAATTGGACACCACGTGGCATTGAAAAAGACAGTGATCTTATACCTCTTGAACTCGAAAAAGGCAGTAACCAGATTTTGTTAAAGGTCCAGGACATGAGGGGAGGATGGGGTTTCACAGCCAGACTTCTGGATAAAAAGTCGCTGGCGCAGCAACTAACCAAAGCTTCTGCATGGGGCGCATTGGATAAGGTGAAAATGCTGGCCGA
>JAEYVW010000315.1 GCA_023429365.1 Bacteroidota bacterium | reverse complement strand
GCTTTATGGTCACTGGCATGTCCTGCAATCAAAACTGACGGGGAAAGAACCAGTTTTCAATGCAGATGGTGTCAAACACATTTACTGCAACAAATCTTTTAGCTCAGAAAAAGCCATCAATGAGCTCGGTTATAATATCACACCATTCGCAAAAGCTGTACAAGCCACCATTCACTTTTTAAAACCCGGACTATGTGTACAACCTGCTATACAATAATCACAGGAGCCAGCGAAGGATTTGGAAAAGCCCTGGCCATCGAATGTGCAAAAAGAAATATGAACCTGGTGCTTGTAGCGCTGCCAGGGTCTGAACTTCATTCCCTTGCTCAATTTATTCGCCGCAACTACCCGGTCGATGTTGTTTTGATCGAAAAAGACCTTTGCCATGAACAGGGCTGTTTGGAAGTGCACAATGAAATAGCTGCCATGCAACTGCGTGTAAACATACTCATCAACAACGCCGGCCTGGGAAGTACGGTGCTTTTCGAGGAAGGGAGTATCAGGTTATATGAACAACAGATCAAACTCAATGTGCTGGCGACTACTTTGATGACGAAATTATTCCTCTGCATGCTGAAGCAAAACAGTCAATCTTATATCATGAATGTGAGCAGTATGGCGGCATTCTTCCACCTGCCCAAAAAACATGTCTATGGCGCAACCAAGTCGTTTGTTTACTCCTTTTCAAAAAGTTTAGGCAGAGAACTCAAAAACGACCATGTGCATGTAAGCGTGCTTTGTCCAGGTGGTATGAACACCAACCTTCCCCTGACCCTGATGAATAAAAATGGAAGCTGGATTTCCCGAATGTCGGTTATGAATCCCGAAGACGTGGGACCAATCGCCATTGACGGCATGTTAAGAGGAAAAGAAGTGATCATCCCCGGTAAGGTTAACCGCTTTTTTTTCATCCTCGACAAGCTCTTACCCGCTTCAGTCAAAAAGATCCTGTTGCGCAACGCTATGAAAAACCTGGATCAAAAAAATCCGTTTATGCGATACCTGTCGCCCCTGCCTGTTCTCGCCCGGAACTGATATAGATTATTCCATGCAACTAAAAATATTTAAAATGAGCAAACCATTTATGAACGCAAAAGTATACTCGGAATCTTCGTGCTATGCGATTTTCCTGTTAATAATCACCCCCGTTTTTTACTGTATAACGGTAGCGGCCTCAACCAACCGCACACTATTCCATGTGCTGCTATGTCTTACTGGCTTTATCAGCTTTACATTCCTGGAGTATATCGCCCACCGCTTCTGGATGCATGGAAAAGAAACTAAACATCCCGGAAAAAGCCTTGAACGGCATCTCGACCATCACCGTCATCCTACTGAACTAAAGATTACGCCCCGGTTGCGTAACACCTTATTGTCAATAAATGTATTGCTGGGTCTGATCGCGGTTTATTCTAACAATTATATCACCGTCTTCACCGGGTTGTACACCGGATTCGTTTATTATTGTTTCATGCATTTCTTTTTACATCAACCCTGGGCGCGAAAGATTCTTCCCAGATTGCAAGCCTCTCATATTCATCATCACTGCAAGTTTCCCGACCGGTGTTTTAGTACCTGCACCACCTGGTGGGACCGGCTTTTCAATACCAGTGTCCCGCGGGAGGTTAAAATTCCACCCCGGATCATCGCGTTCTATTTTGGAAAATCCAGGCATTGAAAAAGGTGGCTTTCCAGTACCTTTGCCGCACTTTTGAAATGCAGAACATGAGTACACAACATCTTTCAGGTCAGGAGCAGATTCGCCGTGAAAAACTGGCAGAACTGATCATGATGGGTATCGAACCCTACCCCGCACCCCTGTACCCGGTCAATAGTCATTCGACCTATGTAAAAGCGAATTACAAAGAAGAGAATAAGGATCAATTTACCGACCTATGCCTGGCAGGCCGGATCATGAGTGTAAGGGACATGGGTAAGGCCAATTTCGCCGTGTTGCAGGATGCGCATGGAAAGATACAACTGTACATCCGTCGCGATGATATTTGTCCTGGTGAAGACAAATCACTTTATGACATCGTCTGGAAAAAATTGCTTGATATTGGCGATTTCATTGGTATCAGGGGTTACGGGTTTATTACAAAAACAGGTGAAATATCGGTGCATGTGAAAGAACTCACACTGCTGAGCAAGTCTTTGCGGCCACTGCCTATTGTAAAAGAAGCTGAAGGGCAGACTTTCGACGCGGTGACCGATCCCGAGTTCCGGTACCGCCAGCGTTATGCCGACCTTGTCATCAATCCCGCGGTGAAGGAAACATTTATCAAAAGAACCCGGATGATCAATTCCATCCGCGAATTTCTAAATGAAAGAGGCGCGCTGGAAGTGGATACCCCCGTATTGCAGAATATCCCTGGTGGCGCGGCTGCCCGTCCTTTTATCACGCATCATAACGCGCTGGACACACCTTTTTATTTACGAGTTGCTAATGAATTGTATCTGAAAAGGCTGATCGTTGGCGGCTTCGACTGGGTATATGAATTCAGTCGCAACTTCCGCAACGAGGGGATGGACCGCACACACAATCCTGAGTTTACCATTCTTGAGTTTTATACGGCTTATAAAGATTATTACTGGATGATGGAAACCACCGAGCAGTTGCTGGAAAAAGCCGCGTTCGACGTCTGCAAATCCACCGACGTACAGGTAGGCGATCACAGCGTCTCCTTCAAAGCACCATATAAGCGAATTGCGATCTATGACGCGATATTGGAGCATACAGGTATCGATGTCAGCAATATGAATGAAGAACAGCTCCGTGGCGTATGCCGTGATCTGCATATTCATGT
>JAEYVW010000312.1 GCA_023429365.1 Bacteroidota bacterium | reverse complement strand
TTTCAATAAAATGATCATACAACCTGTCCCTGACAGGATTAAAATATGATGTTTCATTTTTGTTATGAAAATCCATCGCCAGGATGGTTCCGCGGCTACGCAAATTCCTTAATGCGGGATTCCTGTCAGTCTTATGAATAAAGTCCTGGTGATTTTGACTGATACGCGCAATGTTTTCCAGGCATTTATCCTGCAGCAAAAGATCAAGACTCGCCAGCGCTGCAGCACAGGCTACAGGATTGGCGGTATAGGAGTGCCCGTGAAAAAATGTTTTAGATCGATCACTCGATAAAAAAGCATTATAAATTTCCGATGAACATGATGTAACACCCAGGGGCATGGTACCACCTGTGATACCTTTTGAAAGGCAAATAATATCAGGCGCTATATTGATATGATCGCAGGCAAATAATTTTCCGGTTCTTCCAAACCCGGTCATGACCTCATCAGCGATTGTCAGGATACCATTTTCCCTGCAAATGCCGATCATCGTCTCCAGGGTCCCGGGTTCATACATCAGCATGCCGCCGGCGCCGAGCACGAGTGGCTCAAATATAAACGCAGCGACCTGGTCCTTTTCACGGGCGATAATCTCTTTCAATTTTTCAAGGCCCAATACCGCGCTGGCTCCACCGGGAAAAGGGATATGGATCACGTCAAATAAAAGTGGAGAAAAGGGATCGGTAAATGAACCTCGTGCACTGACCGACATAGCACCGAAAGTATCGCCATGGTAAGCATGCTCGATTGCGATAATCTTCAATCTCGGGCGATCTTTATTAGCCCAGAATTGCAGCGCCATCTTTACAGCTACCTCAACTGCTGTCGAACCATTGTCGGAATAAAATATCCTCGACTGGCTGGCTGGTAAAATTTTTAATAGTCGTTCGGCAAGCGATACAGCAGGCTCGTGGGTGAAACCCGCAAAAATGGTATGCTCAAGTTGGCGGAGTTGCTCCGCAACTTTTTCAGCGATATAAGGATGGGAATGGCCATGGATATTTACCCACCATGATGATACCGCGTCGATATATTTCCTGCCATCTTCACCTACCAGGTAAACACCCTCTCCTTTTACAATTCCAATGGGAGGTTTACCCAAACCAGACTGCGTATAAGGGTGCCAGATCACTTTTTGATCCCGGTCCTGCAGATTGCTCATATTACACCCTCCAGCCTCTTTCGAAATTTCTCTGCGTACTTTAGTACCGTTTGTTTATTAATCGCTTTTTCCTCCTGGAGGCGGCCAAGGTATTTAACACCTGAGTACTGCAGGATAGTACGCTCTGCTGGTTCGTTTGGTTCACCATTAAATATGATGCCGGCTATCTTCACGCCATATTTCTTTAAAACCGTTATCGACATCAATGTATGATTGATACTGCCGAGGTATGTTTTTGATACAAGTATAACCGGTAGCCGCCACCGTTGTATCAGGTCAATATTCAGGTATTCGTCATTCAGCGGAACCATTAGCCCACCTGCCGGTTCGATGAGGATGCGATTTGAACTTTTGGGTGGTGTTAGTTGATCTACTTCGATCTTCAGCTCTTCCATTTCAGCAGCGGTATGCGGCGACATGGCGTATGCGAGCCTGTAGACCTCCGGGTGAAAATAGGATTTCGTATTCGAGATAAAATGCCTGACATAATCAGTATCACTAAAACTCAGGCTACCGGCCTGAACAGGTTTCCAGTAATCGGCCTCAAGGGCCTCAGCAAGTATCGTCGCTACTAAAGTTTTACCCACACCCGTACCGGTTCCGGCCACTACTATATTTTTCATGAAAAAAGTATTTGTTGAAGTGAATGTTTTAAGTCGTCTACCTGTGCGGCGGTATTATGAAGATGCAGGCTAATGCGCAAACGCTCCAAACCCGCCGGCACGGAGGGGCTCACGATGGCTCGTATATCAAAACCCCTCGCCTGCAAAATTGCCGCGATTTTTTTCGCCCTTTCGGCGCCAGGTATAACCAGGCTTTGGATGGGACTACTGCTTTCAATAAGGTATACATCTTCGGGTGAATGAAAATCTTTTCTAAAACGGGCCACTAATTCATGTAAAGCTTTATTTGAAAAAGTTTCGGATTGCAATACTTCATAAGCGGATCGTACGGAGGCGAGTGAATGCAAGGGCAGTGCGGTTGTGAAAATAAAAGAACGTGCAAAATTGACAAGGTATTCCCGTAAAACGCTACTGCCGATCACGATCGCCCCGTGACAACCGATAGCCTTGCCAAATGTATGTACACGGGCGAAAACATCGCTCTCTAACCCAAGTGCACTGACCAATCCCCTGCCCTTATTGCCAAATACACCTGTGGCATGAGCTTCGTCCACGATAAGATGGGCATTGTATTTTTTACAAATGGATACAAATTCCGCCAGGGGCGCCATATCACCATCCATAGAGTACACCGATTCCACAGCGACAAAAATATTTGCGTGGATACCGCCCATGTTTTCCTTCGCTTTCCTCAATTTCTTTTCAAGATCAGCGGCATCATTATGAGCAAACCGCAACCTGTTGGCATAGCTCAGCCTGCATCCGTCGATGATACTGGCATGTATCAGCTCATCAGTGACCAGGCAGTCGCCCTTTCGTGCAAGACAGGAAAACAATCCCAGGTTTGCATCGTAACCCGAATTGAAAATCAGCCCGGCTTCCGCCTGGTGAAATGATGCGATATCCTGTTCCAGTTCCTCGGCGAAAGTTGTGTTACCGGAAATAGAACGCGAGCCGGTAGCACCGGATGATAAAGGAATTGATGCCGTAATTTCTTTTAGCTTTTCCTGTAAGATAGGCGACCTCGAAAAACTCAAATAATCATTGGAACAAAAATCAACCATTCCGGTGTTCACCTGCAAGCTGCGATAAAGGGATGCCTGTTTTCTTTTGTCAAGAATATCCTTTAATGAATCCTGGATGGTCTTTTCTTCGATGCTCACAAATAGCGTTTGAGTTTATGACTGGTAGTCGGCCTCTACTGTTTTTCTCTCATTTTTAAAAGCTTCTCTTGGTTTGAGGCCAAGAATTTCAAACATCTGCATGTCATCATTGAAAGATGGATTAGGCGTTGTGAGCAGTTTGTCACCGGCGAAAATAGAATTGGCCCCGGCCATAAAGCAAAGCGCCTGCTCCGGCATACTCATCTCGAGTCGACCTGCAGAAAGGCGGACGACGGTTTTTGGCATTACAATTCGGGTGGTAGCGATCATACGCACCATATCCCATACCGAAACCCGCTCCTGGTTTTCCAGGGGCGTTCCCTTCACAGGTACGAGCGCATTGATCGGCACCGATTCGGGATGCTGTGACAGGTTGGCCAGGGTATGCAACATCCCAACCCTGTCTTCAACCGTTTCACCCAGCCCGATGATACCACCTGAACAAACAGTGATATTTGCCTTTCTTACATTGTGCAGGGTTTGAAGCCGATCGTCATAGGTTCTTGTGGTGATGATGTTTTTATAGTTTTCTTCAGATGTATCCACGTTATGGTTGTAAGCATACAGGCCTGCTTCCTTCAATTTTTCAGCCTGCTCATAGGTTAGCATGCCGAGGGTGCAACATACTTCCATATCCATCTCGTTGACGGCTCTCACCATTTCGAGGACCCGGTCAAAATCGCGATTGTCTCTTACTTCACGCCAGGCGGCTCCCATACAAAGCCGGGAGGCGCCGGCCGATTTTGCTTTACGAGCTGTTTCCACCACTTCGTCAACCTTCATCAGGGCATGTACGTCCACGCCGGTATGATAACGTGCCGCCTGAGGACAATACGCGCAATCCTCCGAACAACCGCCGGTTTTTATTGAGATAAGGCTGCTGATCTGTACTTCACTATAGTCATTATTATTACGATGAACGGTAGCCGCTTCATAGATAAGTTCAAGAAGGGGACGATGATAAATAGCCGAGATTTCTTCCTTTGTCCAATTGTGTCGGGTCATAGCTTAGTTTGAGTGATCAAAACTAAATGTATTTGCCGAAAAAAAACCGCCCCTGTGATAAACGCTTTCTGAAGCGTTAAAATGTTTTTCTACAGGTGGATATAACGAAACTGGCTGGTGATTTAGCGGTGAACTTCTCAAAATAAACAACCAACTTATTTACGGTGTCGGGACTCCAGTACCTTTTTTACATTTTCCAGTGTAAAGCCTTTTGCCTGCAACAATATCATGTAATGAAACAGAAGATCAGCGGCTTCATTTAAAAATAACTCATCGTTATCATCTTTGGATTCGATCACCAGTTCCACAGCTTCCTCCCCCAGCTTCTGGGCCACTTTGTTGATGCCTTTATCGAAGAGTGAGGAGGTATAAGAATTGCCCGACCTGTCTTCATAACGTCGCTTAATGGTATCCGTGAGGGTGAGCAGAAAATCTTTGTTGTTAGCCTCATTAAAGCATGTATCGGCCCCTGTGTGGCAAACGGGACCGGCAGGATCGGCTTTGATGAGCAGGGTATCATTGTCACAATCTGCAGTGATCTCTTTCAAAGCCAGGAAATTTCCACTCTCCTCTCCTTTTGTCCATAGCCGGTTTTTACTGCGACTAAAGAAAGTGACTTTGCCGGTCTGTTTTGTCTTTTCAAGTGCTTCGGCATTCATAAAACCAAGCATCAGCACTTTTTTTGTTGATGCATCCTGGATGATCGCAGGTACAAGTCCATCGCTGTATTTTGCAAAATCTATTGTCATAGTCGTATTAGTATTGTATGCCGGTACTTTTTATTAACAGTTATAATCTTACCGGTATATTCTTTTTGCTTAAATAATCTTTGAGATCCCGGATATCCACTTCCTTAAAGTGAAAAATGCTGGCCGCCAGGGCTGCCTCTGCACGGGCTTCTATAAACACTTCTGCAAAATGCTGCAAGGTACCACCGCCTCCACTCGCGATCACCGGTACGGGCAAAGTAGTGGCCAGTTTCCTGGTTATGTCAATAGCAAAACCGGATTTGGTACCATCGTGGTTCATTGATGTGAGCAATATTTCACCGGCACCGGCTTCCACGCCTTCGTTTGCCCAGTCAATGCAGCGTATACCTGTTTTGGTTCTTCCTCCATTTAAATATACATACCATTCACCATCCTCCTCGAGCTTGGTATCAATGGCAAGCACCACACACTGGCTGCCGAATTCTTTAGCTAATTCCGTAACCAGTGCCGGCCGCCGAAACGCCGCGGTATTGACAGAGATTTTATCGGCTCCATTATTCAATAGGATATTTACATCCTCGATAGAACCGATCCCCCCGCCCACCGTGAAAGGAATGTTTACGTGATGTGCTACGCGGTTTACCAGTTCCGCAAGTGTCTTTCTACGTTCATTGGTAGCGGTAATATCCAGAAAAACCAGTTCATCAGCGCCCTGTTCCGCGTACAAGGCACCCAGTTCCACCGGGTCACCCGCATCACGCAGGTCAACAAAGTTGGTGCCTTTTACCGTTCGCCCATCCTTAATATCCAGGCAGGGTATGATCCTCTTGGTAAGCATTTACACGAAATGTTTTAAATCCTGTAAAGAAATCCTGTTTTCATAAATCGCCTTCCCAATGATAACGCCGCTGCAGCCAATATCCTGTAGTTGGTTTAAGTCGTGAACATTAGCAACGCCACCACTGGCGATAAAAAACAGGTTGGGAAATTTTTCGATGATCTCTTTATAAAGCCCGAGGGATGGACCTTCCAGCTTTCCATCCCTGCTCACATCGGTACAAAAGATCTGTTGCACACCCCGGTTGATGTAGTTTTCTATAAAATCAAAAACGCTTTTATCCGTCGTTTCCATCCAGCCATGTATGGCGATCATTTTATCCTTTACATCAGCACCCAGTATAAATTTATCGGCGCCGAATTTCAGCAGCCATTTTACAAATTCCGTTTCGTCCTTCACTGCAATACTTCCCACGGTAGCGAAGGCGGCTCCCGAGTCAAACACGATCTGCAGATCCCCCTCTGTACTCACACCACCCCCAAAATCAATATCCAGTTTTGTTTTGGAAGCGATTGTCTCCAGCACCTTCCAGTTTTTTACCGCTTTTTGCCGGGCGCCGTCGAGATCTACCAGGTGTAGTCGCTCCAGACCTGCATCTTCAAACTGACGCGCCACTTCCAGCGGGTGCTCGTTGTATATTTTTTTCTGTGCGTAATCACCCTGTGTCAGGCGCACGCATTTGCCGTCAATGAGGTCGATAGCAGGAATTATCTGCATCGTTCTTTGTAGTTGTTTTTCCATTTTTACAAATTCAATCCCATACTTGAGCCAGCGTTGCCCGGTTGAGTTCATCCCAAATTTTCGATAAAGAGCGGTTGCCGATGTTCTCGCATTACACCAAATCGAACGCTTTTTATTTTCCATCGACCAGTCCATCACAAATTGGAGGAGTTTTGTACCATAACCCTTTCCCTGTTCGGCAGGAATCGTGGCAAATTTTCTGAACTGTACCTCGCTTCCCCGGTCAAAGACCGAGATCACCGAAATTAAATCCTCATCTTTATAAAGTCCCCAGTGTAAGCCTGTCGCATCATCATCCAGTCGTACAAAATCCAGGCTTTCGGTCGGATACATGACAACCTGCCGCATCTTCAATATCTCGTCAAGGGGCACTTTTCTGATCGTCGTCATAACCTGATAAAGTTTTTTAATATTCTTTCACCAACAGCGGCGGATTTTTCCGGGTGAAACTGAACACCATAAAAGTTGTCTTTTTGTAACCCCGCACTATAAGGTTGGATATAATCACAGGTAGCGATGGTTGCGTGGCAGAGTGCGGCATAATAACTGTGAACGAGGTAGATATAAGATCGCTCGGGCACGCCTTCAAATAGTGGTGTTTTTAATCTGTAAATACTGTTCCACCCGATCTGCGGGATTTTTATCGCGGGATCAGATGTTGAGAACTTCTTTACCGCAACATCGAAAATCCCCATGCATTCCGTATTATTTTCTTCACTCGACCTGCACATCAGTT
>JAEYVW010000294.1 GCA_023429365.1 Bacteroidota bacterium | reverse complement strand
GTTGAATATTTGTTGAATATGGTTGAAGATGGTTTAATGTCGTAATACAATATTCAACAACATTCAACTATATTAAACAACATTAAACGAAACGAGGAAGCACGTGTATCATCGGGTATTTCCCAATCCTAGAGCGTCATCACATTAATCAGCCCGTCTTTCCATTTCAGGAAGTATAATTTTTTATTCTCGAAGTAATCCAGCGTTGTTGTGTTCCTGTTGATCACCGGCTGGATATCGTATTCTGTAAATACATTTTCCTGTTTATTGCTGATATTAGAGCTTAGGTCATCCCCAAATTTCACCAACAAGCGGGCAAACTTCCAGGTCACTTCATAACCACGGAACACCATATCGCTGGGTCGTGCATACATGGTGGTACTAAAATAATTACTGATGCTCTGGCTTACTTTATCGGTGCGCGAATTATAAAAAGGCGTGCTGTAAATGATCTCCGGTCCTTTAAACTCCGGGTTTGAAAAATCTTTGATACCATCCCAGGTCGGCATACCCATAATGACCTGGGGATATGTTTTTTGAAGCGATGCAAGCTGCAGCGCGAGGTTTTTACCGAAATTCATATCGAGGCTGCCCGCAATGCACAACGTTGTGCGGTTTGAATCAAGATGTGCCTTCAGATGATTGGCAGTAAAGTTATCGGGCAGTTCCACATATTTAAGCTTTAGTGGCACCGACATAGTGGCCTTACTATAATCATCAAACAGCTTTTTTATGGAATTATCAGCGGCATTTTTGCGGCGAAATACCACCGCGGGTTCCAGGGCATAGTATTTCTGGATAAACCGATAGATTCCTTCGCATTGTGTTTTCAGCGTGGGATTCAGGAGGACAAAATAAGGGTTGGCAGTTGTGCCCGCGTCATTGGGTACGGTGGTATTAATTACAGGTATCTTTTTTTTCAGTGCGAAATCTGATAAGGTCCGCACCTCGTTGTTGGTGCAATGCGCAATGATCAGCGAAGCTTCTGTCAGTTCCGGACGGGCTAGTTGTTGTTGCAGGTTTTCCTTCGACGACCGAGTGTCATATACAAAAACTTCCAGTTCTACACCTTCCTGGTTGAGTGAATCCAGCGCCAGTTGCACTCCTTCATAAAACTCAAGGCCAGAATTGATGAATTTGGGGAAATTATTTTTCGCATACCGGTATTCATTGTTCGCATCAAAGGCTGAATCAAGATAAAGGGGTGCGAAAACCGCTATTTTTTTAACCTCCGGGAGACTGTCAACATCGAGATGAGTGGTATCCTGAGCTTTTACCGTACAGAAAAATAACACAGATAGGATAAAGAAAATATACTTCATTTTCATAAACTGGTTTAAGATCATCAGGAAGACGCCTATTCCCACTCGATCGTTGCCGGTGGTTTACTGCTTATATCGTATACTACCCGGTTGATCCCCTTCACATTATTAATGATCTCATTCGAAATCTTTGCCAAAAAATCGTAGGGCAGGTGTGACCAGTCAGCTGTCATCCCGTCAACACTCGTTACAGCCCTCAATGCCAGCGTAAACTCGTAAGTTCTTTCATCACCCATCACACCCACGCTTTTAACCGGTAACAAGATAGCGCCAGCCTGCCAAACAGTTGCATACAACTGGTGTTCTTTCAGTCCTTTAACATAAATATCGTCGGCTTCCTGCAGTAGATTTACTTTTTCTTCAGTCACTTCACCTAAAATGCGGATGGCCAAACCCGGGCCGGGAAAAGGATGGCGATCGATCATTTCCGCCGGAATGCCCAATTCTTTACCCACTTTTCTGACCTCATCCTTGAATAAGGATCTTAGGGGTTCTACCAGTTCCAGGTGCAGGTGCTCCGGAAGTCCGCCTACATTATGATGCGATTTTATGGTCACGGAAGGGCCATGCACAGATACACTTTCGATCACATCCGGGTAGATCGTACCCTGACCCAGCAGGCCGATTCCTTCTATCTTTTGGGCCTCTTCCTGGAAGATATCGATGAAGAGACTACCGATTACTTTGCGTTTTGCTTCGGGATCGTCTTTACCTTTTAAACCATCATAAAAACGCTGACGGGCATTGATGCCTTTTACATTCAGACCGAGTTTAGCATAAGTTTCAAGAACGGTTTCGAACTCATTTTTGCGCAATACGCCGTTGTCCACGAAAATTCCATATAGCCTGTCGCCAATCGCTTTGTTGATCAACGTGGCTGCCACGGTGGAATCAACCCCGCCGCTAAGCGCCATCACAACTTTGCGATCGCCGATCTGCTTCTTTAGTTGTTCAACCGTATCGGTAATAAAATGCGCGGGCGTCCAATCCTGGCTGCAACCGCAGATATTGACCAGGAAATTATGCAGTACTTTCTTACCCTCGATGGTATGATATACTTCGGGATGGAATTGTACACCGTAAAGGGGCAGGGTTTCCGTGTCATTTTGCTGCTTTTTAAAAGCGGCAACGGGGATGCTCACGGTATTAGCAAGCAGTTCGAAGCCCTCAGGTAAACCCTTGATCGTGTCGCTATGACTCATCCAGGCCTGGCTTTGCACCGATACATTCTTTAAAAGAATATCGTCCTTAATTACCCTGAGCTCCGCCCGCCCATATTCACGCTTGTCACTTTTCTCAACAAGTCCCCCGAAACGTTTAGCGGTCAATTGGGCACCATAACAAATGCCAAGTACTGGTACCTTAGTGATAAAATCCTGCACGTCCACATCCGGAGCGCCAGCTTCATTCACCGAACAGGGCGATCCCGAAAGGATGATCCCTTTCAGGCCAGGTTCAAATGCTATCGGTTTATTAAAGGGGACAATTTCGCAGTACACATTGGCTTCTCTCACCGCGCGGGCTATTAACTGGGTGTATTGGGAACCAAAATCAAGGATCAAGATCTTTTCCGTCATGGCCGCGAAGGTAAAAAAAGGTTTTGGGAATGAGGAAATGGAGATTTCCAAACTGGCGGCATTATAACTTTCTCCATTCTGTTAAAAGGTTTAATTTCCGGCTTTATACATTAATGCTTATGAGAAATTTATTCATTGTACTATTTCTTTTCGTTGCGAATTGTTCCATTGCACAGGACCTGAAGTATTATCTGCCGGATTCTGTTACTTATGATCCGGCTATTCCCAAACCAAAGGATATTATTTTTCACGAGGTAGGAGAGTACCATGTTACGCATGACCGATTGGTAAATTATATGAAGGCTGTGGCCGCCGCAGCTCCGGGGCGGGTAAAGCTGGAAACTATGGGTTTTACTTATGAAAAAAGGCCGCAGGTTTTGCTGATCATCACTTCCCCCAAAAATCACCAGCGGCTCGAGGAGATCAGGCAGCAACACGTTCAGTTGACAGATCCGGCCAGGAGCGCATCCCTGAATATCGACAATATGCCGATCGTAGTCTGGATCGGGCATTCCATACATGGTAACGAGCAAAGCGGTACCAATGCATCTTTATTAAGTGCCTATTACCTCGCTGCAGCCCAGGGCCCACAGGTAGAGGATCTGCTAGCTAATACCGTTATCCTTTTTGATCCATCTTTTAACCCAGACGGTATGCAGCGGTTTTCCACCTGGGTAAACCAGCACCGGAGTAAAAACCTGGTGAGTGATCCAAACGACAGGGAATACAACGAGGTTTGGCCTGGTGGCAGGTTCAATCACTATTGGTTCGATCTCAACAGGGACTGGCTGCCTGCTGTTCATTTGGAGAGCCAGAACCGGCTTGACTGGTTCCATCGCTGGAAACCGAATATCCTTACCGATCACCACGAACAGGGCAGCAATGCCACCTTTTTCTTCCAGCCAGGTGTGCCTTCGAGGGTCAATCCCCTCACACCGGCAAAGAACCAGGAACTGACAGCCAGGCTGGGAGAGTTTCATGCGGCTTACCTCGACCGTATCGGCTCGCTTTATTTCACAAAAGAGAGTTACGATGATTTTTATTATGGCAAGGGTTCTACCTATCCCGATATCAATGGTGCCATCGGTATTTTATTTGAACAGGCTTCCTCACGCGGACATTTGCAGGAGACCATTAACGGGCTGTTGAGTTTTCCCTTTACCATCAGGAACCAGTTTGTTACTACGCTTTCAACACTCGAAGGTGCCAGGGTGTTGAGAAAGGATTTTTTACAATGGCAAAGAGATTTTTATAAAACTGCAATGTCGGAGTCCGCATCTGCCGCGGTAAAGGGTTTTGTGTTTGGTGATGAAAACGACCGGTCGAAGACCCTGAGTTTTGT
>JAEYVW010000262.1 GCA_023429365.1 Bacteroidota bacterium | reverse complement strand
GACCCAACCAATCGACCGATACCTGGCGTGGTATAAGCGTTCCTGAGGGGGCATAGCGTGTAACTACACCGGTATATAAGCTTTGGTGGTGAAAATCCTTGTTGGTACCGACACCCGCAGCGCCTGCGTCGAAATCATAAAGCACACCGTTGTTGATACCGAAATCACTCCAGTCCTGTGTACGGGTACTCCCTACATATGGAGGTTGTGAATAAACCTGGGCAATGCCAACTGGAAGCTGTGCAGCATTTAGATCGATTCGCCAGATATTGGATTCTGTCAAACTTGAACCACCTTCGATACCCAGGTATAGTTTATCACCATAAAAAGCCGCAGCAGCGGTTTCCACCCCATTCTCATAGGTTGGTATGCCGATGGTGTTGACGTTGGCAACTAATACACCCAATGTATCCATGTCGTAATGATATCTTCTCAGTGATTTCTCATTGGTGTTGGTACCGCCATTGTTGCCCGACAAACTGTAAGTGTAGTAAACATATCGCCTGTAAGGATCATAAGACATAGAGTTAATATTCGTATGTCCATAATCGGTGAAAAGGTATTTGGCTTTACCAGTAGCAGGGTCAACATAATAAAATACGTTGTTGCGGACTGTGATCACATAACCAGGCATACCGGTAAATGGTCGGCTGACCTGGTAGTAATCATCCGGGAATGAACTTACTGTACATCCATATATATCGGAGAGCCAGAATGAACGGTTTTCTGATCCTCCGGTACCACAACTGCTGGAACATGCGCCGGATAAAGTTATTGTCATCGTAACGGATGTAACCGGGCCAGGTATTGATACATTCACCGTAGCATTTGTTGCGTTATTGGCAACTGTCGTGCTATTGGCTGTTACAAAAGCGGTGGGTGAATTGTTGTTTGAAATAGTAAGCGTGGTCCCGCTCGCCCTGGCCAAGGTGATATCCACGGGTGTAGCACCGTTGGTTGCCGCAAACTGAACCCGCTGGCTACGATCAATATCAAAAAGGGAGTACTGAAGGTTTTCAACCGGATCGGCAAATGTAAAGGTGATTGTACCATTGCCGATAAACTGTACATCGGCTCCGCTTCCGCTCGTACCAAAAGATCCGGCAGATCCTGTGTGGGTTGTATTTTCTCCCGGCACATTATTGCCAGTATAAGTATGTGTAATGGTAAGGGTATTGGAGCCAAAGGCAAAGGGTTGGTTTTGGCAACGGGCCAGGCTCACATAAGAAGTAATGGTTGTGTTGTTTTGACCGAAAAAATCGCGGTAATCCCAATCCAGTACCGTATTGGTACATTGCGACAGGGCAATGCCACGAACAAACAAACCTGCAATAAGAAACAGAATGTAAAGTTTTTTCATAGTACGGATTTAAGGTTGGTTCTTCGATCCTGATAAAACTTTTTGATTCTCATTCCTGCTTTTTGAACCTCCTTTTTTGTTCGGCCAGCAGGGGTTTCATCAGTTGTAGGATACTTGATTTTGCTTATTGAAAATTACTGCAAGACTTTATAAACTCCCATTGACCAGCTCATTTTGGCGCCGGAAAAAGTACATATCCCAATTAGTTTTACTCCCTTCCAGGAAGGAATTTCTAAACATTACCGTAAAAGATGTGCGTAGCTCGCGCTTAGTCGTTGATACTGAACACAATTCTTTCTTTGGGAAAAAATGCAAAAGGAGCAGTCTACCTTTTAAAATACTATCATTTTGAAGCTGAAAGGGTTGCGATCTGGAAGGGCAGGTTTCCTACCGGAGTGTATTGAAATTAGATCAGAACGGATTATCATGATGACCCTGACGCGTTTGGATCTAGTCCCGGTATGTCTGGCTGAATATGATAATCTGTTCACCGAATACTTATCATTTGCCTCACTACCCACTTTATTAGTAAAGGCTAGTTTTCCTTGATGATCTTCTGCGTAGCTACGATCTCAGCTTTTTCGTTTCTGACCATAACCAGGTACAACTGCCCGGGCCGCCCGCGCAGGTCGATGCTGATCTCATTACCTGCAGCATTGCTGCTGATCGGTTGCCGGAAAATTTCCCTACCCGCCATATCCACGATATTTACAGAATAAGTACCATGCATTATCCCATTCACTTTCACTTTCACTGCATTCTTCACAGGGTTAGGATAGACCAGCACCTGTAGTTGCGCCGGGTTATAGAATACCGATACCGTCGAACTAAAACTTACTGTACCATCCTTATCAAACTGTTTGATACGGTAAAAATTAATGCCGATATAAGGCGCTGTATCAATGAAACGATACGGTGCTTCAGCAGGACCTCTGCCAATAGATGAAAACTCCATTCCATCTGCCGATTTTTCCACCTCGAAGTAATCGTGCTGGCGATCCGTGATGGCCTCCCAGTCCACGCGTACGGTTTCATCTGGTAACAGTTGAGCAGCTACCCGCAGAAACTGTACAGGCAGTGTCACCAGGGTGGAAGTACTTTTCACGATCTTGAAATCATCAATATAAAATCCATCGTCGAGATCTTTCTCAAAATCGTTGGACGCGGTAGCATCTGAACTGAATTCAAAACGAAAACGAACATTACTGCTATTATAAAAACCCGATGGTATTTCGATCAATTCCCTGGTCCAGTTTTCCCTGATACCAGTCAATGCAGGCATTCCACCCAGTCTACCCTGGTTGGTTGTATTGTTTTCCTGCACGGTATTTCTGCCCACCAGGGAGGTCCAGGTTCCATTCAACCCGTCGGTACTATTGGTGGATATCTGCAGCCGAAGGATATCCCTGAAATTCTCCGCCCTATGTCTTGTCCAGAAACTGATATACGCGGTAGTGGCGTTTGACAGATCGAGTGGGTTCCTGGTTGAGGCAATCCTGGTACTGCTGCTGGTATAATTGCCCGATGGTGATTCGGTGAGTGCGCGTGATGTGTTGACGCCGCCGGCGGAAACATAGTCCCACCCACTGGATACTTCCCAGTTCGAGCTTACCGTGCCTGTTTCCATATCATCAGAAAAAAGCGTAACCGGGTTATATATTTTGGTAACCGTGTCATAGATCGTGATGCCACCAGTTTGCACCCGCCAGACAAATCTTATTCTTTGACCATTCCCAAGCCCGGGCGGAAACGTAACAGGCACTGAGCCGGCATAGGAATCATAATAAACCGGCAGAGTATTGATCGTGTCCGCTTTTGTGGAACCGATATTCTGTAAGGGGATCAGGTTGACGATCACCGGTTCGTCACCGATACCGATACGCCGGATATTAAAGCGCATTACTGTATCGGTACTATTTACAGCAATATCGCTGGCATCCTGCAGGTCGACATAGGAACCGGCTGCAAATGCCAGTTGCATATTCTGGAAGCAAAGGTTTTTACAAAGTTCAATGATCTGCGAACTGGGTGCCCAGAAACCGCCACCACCGGCCTCGCCCGTCATGCCGTATACCTTACCCTTTTTACTTGGTTCACCAGGATACGACTCAATATCACCCAGCAGCCACCAGTCCTTGGCGCCACCGGCCACTTCATATTGCACCGTAGCATAACTATCCCCCGCCCGGTGTCCATTGTATTTTCCCATCAAGGCAGGAATGAATGTATAGAAATACTGGTCGAGCGTTGGCATAGTATGATAACTTCTTCTGCCAAATGGTAAAGAGTAGTAAGGGCCTGCGCAATGCTGATCAAATGCAGCTACAAAATTTCGTGAATAGCAGAGGTCCCTGATGGCCTGTGTTTCGGGTTCGGAAAATGGCCCGGAACCCCAATATGTCTCGTAGGAGGGATTGTCAGATCCACAACTCGTAGACGCACCTGCACAATCATTCCAGTCTACACCATAGTTACGATTCAGGTCCACACCTTTTTGTCCTGTGATATCCGATCCTACATTCCTGCGATTCTTTCTTTGCATACCACCACCTCCAGGATTATTGGTCTGATTGTAAACATAACCATCAGGATTCACGCAGGGTACGATAAATATCTCGCGGTTGCTGACAAGTTCTGTTACAGATTGTATGGCGCCATAATTCTGCGCCAGGTATTGCGCAAAAAATATCAGGCTGGTGCCGGTGATCGCTTCCCTGGCATGTTGCAGCCCGAGGTACAACACTTCGGGTTCTTCCTCGTCATCTGTTACGTTGTCAGAAATTTTGAGACACCATATATCTCTACCCTCCACAGATAATCCGATCGAAGTTTTCTGAACCAGGTTGGGGAATGTCGCTACCAGCTCGTCCATCTTGCTATTCATCTGCGAAAAAGTATAGTATCCACCCATGCTGCCGGGTGGCAGTCCGTTTGTAGAAAAAAAAGAAGGCGTGCTGATAAAATCACGTATCGACTGACCCGAAGTCTCGTAAGCAACACGATTACCTGTCCGGGCTTGTTCAAAAAAAATTTTGCTTTGCTCCTGGAAATGTTTGGTTACATCATCCACGATTATTTCAACCTGTTGCCCTGCCGCCCGCAAGTTGGCGATTGCATGTTCGCTGAGCTCGGCAACTACTCCATCACCGGTAGAATGGAAGTGATCGGCTTCCATGAGGTTGATCACTGATTGTCGCGCTGATGCGTCTTCAGGAAGCCTGATCCTGATCTTACTGTATTTAACCTGGCTTGAGGCTTGTAGTGACAACAACAAAAACAAGGCAAGGATAGTAGATTGAATGGTGCTCATAACATTTTGTTTTTCCGGCATAAACTGGCTCACAAATGGTAATATCTCATTTGAAAGTAATAGGTGAACGCAAATTGTACAATGGGAAATATCCCGTCGATATCCCGCTTTATTTGAAGATTTTTATACTGGCAGAGGACAATTTTGAACGCGGGTATATACGCGGAAATCAGGAGTATTTTACTTTGACAAATAACAATCCCTAATTTTCCAAATCCATATCTTTAACACGTAAACTCTCATTCTCAACACTATGCGGCTAGTTTTTTATGTTTTGTTATTAGCGATCAACGGTTTCGCACAGCAAAGACCAAACATTATCTATATCATGAGCGACGATCACGACAACGATGCGATCAGCGCTTATAACCCGCAATTTATTCAAACACCGCATATCGACAGGCTGGCGGCGGAAGGTATAAAATTCAACAAGGCTTTTGTTGGCAACTCGATTTGCTCGCCTGCGAGAGCCACTTTGCTCACCGGACAGCACTCGCACAAAAACGGTGTAAAAGATAATCGAACACCGTTTGATTCCTCCAAAAACAATTTACCTAAGGTATTGCAAAAGGCAGGTTATCAAACTGCCCTGATCGGAAAATGGCATCTTCATTCTTACCCATCCGGTTTCGATTACTGGAAAATTCTACCGGGCATGGGACAATATTTCAACACATCGATCATTAAAATGTCGGGTGATACGATCCGCGAAGCAGGTTATGCTACGGACGTGCTTACGGATAATGCACTGAACTGGCTGCAAACACGTGATAAATCAAAACCTTTTGTATTATTCTTCCATCACAAGGCACCGCACCGGTACTTTTTTCCTGCACTAAAATACCTCGAACAGTTTCGCACCAAAGTCTTTCCTGAACCATCCAGTCTTTACCTGGATACTACGGGGCGTGGGGCCGCATGGGCCAGGCAAACGATGGGAATTTTACCGGATATGCAATTATGCAGTGATCTGAAAATAAACCCGCAATACCTGATGGATATTCCGGAATTAAAACCATCGGAACAACAGATCGATTACTACAACGCTATCATGAACCGCGTGCCGGCAGATCAAAGATTGAGATATGAAGAGATCTTTGCCGAGCGGGGAAAACTAATCCGCGAAAAAAATCTGAGGGGTAAAGAGCTATTAAAATACAAATACCAATGGTATATGCAGGACTATATGGCCTGCATCGCGTCTATAGATGAGAGTATCGGCCGGTTACTGGACTATCTCGACAAGGAAAATATGAATTCGAATACCGCCGTGATCTACACTAGCGACCAGGGATTTTACCTGGGTGAAAACGGGTGGTTTGACAAACGGTTTGCTTATGATGTCTCCATGCAAACACCATTGCTGGTCAGGTGGCCCGGTCGTATCAAACCCGGAACAATAACCGATGCGATGGTACAGAATATTGACTTCGCTCCCACCATTCTCGGCATGGCGGGATTAAAAACTCCTGACTGGATGCAGGGCCTGGATCTCACTCCCCTGCTTACCGGTAAGCAAACAGAACTCCCCCGGCCCTATCTTTATTATCACTACTACGAATTTGTACGTGACCATACCGTCATTCCACATATTGCCATCCGAAGCCGTGATCATAAACTCATTTACTTCTATACGGTAAACGAATGGCAATTGTATGACCTGCAAAAAGACCCCGTTGAATTGAACAATCTGGTCAATTCACCAGCCCATCAAAAACTATTTAAAAAGTTACGAATGGAATTGGTGAACCTTCGTGACAGGTACGATGACCACGAACCAGCCGGCGAGTTAAATTAATATTTAATCACAGCCAACAAATTTATCACTAGATTACGCAGGGTACTTTGCGGAATGGCTGACTATTCTCAAATTTTAAATTGTCAGGGTTTGCAAAAAGCGTTGTGTCATTTCTTTGTGTGAGTTCACCAGTCGCGGGCAATAATTCGTCTCCATTTACTTTCCAGGCTACTTCACGTACGGAAACAACTCCCTCTGACTTAAAAAGATACCAACCCCTGATAATATCTCCTGCCAGGTCAGCCTGAACGGTGCCATCATTACGATCTTTTTCGAAGATCCGGTAAGATAGCGAACCGCTAACGCTATTTGATTTGGCTTCGAGCTGCAGGTTAGCCGTGTCCTTGCCATTGATTTGTATAAAACAACCTGTAGGAACGGTATCAGTTTTTACAAGCTCTAACGCTTTTGTAGTATCCTGCATAGCTCCGTTTTCTGAAGTAGAAGCTTCGTCATTACAGGATGAAAGTAGGATGGCCAGTACAGTTAAAGCTTTAATACGGATGGTCATAACTATCATTTTTGATTATACATGAAATAGTTATGCCAGAAATGGCAGTACAGAAAAGACAGGCTGGGTCACCGATTATTTTACTGTAAATGAATGGATCGCAAACACAGGTTGGCCATTGCTGCCGATTCCCTGCAATACTACTTTGAATTGTCCGATTTGATCTGATGTGTAGAACTGTATACTATTCTTACCCGCGAGCCAGGGCGACCAGTACAGGGTACTCCGCAGGTCAGGAATTCGCCTTACCCGATCACTGTCAGACTCATAAGATGGCGAATAAAATTCTCTCTGCAATTGCAGGCCCTCATAATCTACAGCAATCAAACCCGGCGTTAACTCGAAGCCATCAAATTTTCCATGGTAAGTTTCAAAACTGGCCACTCCTCTATAATTCAGGTCTCCTACCACGTACCTCCGGGGAACTATTTCGAGCTTCTTTACTTTCAGTGGATCATAATCAAAAATCTTATTGGGGTCTGCAAAAGGTACTCCATCCACCATCACCAGCATCTGATCACTATAAACTGTTCTGGTTACTTCGTCGTAGATAGTCATATAAAGCTTGCCGTTTCGCAACGTTACATTGATCGGAGCAACATATTCGCGCAAAACTTCCTCCATCGTGGTGAATCGCTTATAGTCGTCGAGGCGGTAACTAAATTCAGCTTTACCAAAAAACGGTAATGTATCACTTAATGCCGGTGGCTGGAATCGGCGAATACTGTCAACAACATACACATTTTGCGTCTGCATGGCGATGCTTTTCCCTGTCAGTTTCTGTTGGTCCTGGCGTGAAAGCCGGATCGAAGGAAGCTGGTTATTATATGACTCTTCTGAAAATGGTGTAAGAATGTCTATACGATAAGTGCCTGGTGCCGCGCCAGGCACCTGGGGGATGATCTCGCCAGGACCATAATAATCACGTGCATTGAAATATGCGATCCCATCGCTGTTTGTTCTGGCGGCAGATATACCAAAAGGACTGGTGGGGTAAGAAAGCAAGCAACTTATATTAGCCGCAGGTTTACCCGAAGCCGTTTCCGTAATTTTCACAGCTACCAGGTGCCCACCATGCTCAGGTAAAAATAATGTGGTAGTTGACTTAGCAGGCTGAAGCAGGTTTTCCCAGCGAAAACGCCGCCAGCCATGGGTCATCAGCAGCCCATCTATCGCTTCGCCGGTTTTATCTTCCCCGGAAAAATAATACCCCGGCGACTCTACAAAACCGCGAAGGTCCGAGCTTAGCCATAAGTAACTTGCGATATCGTCATCCGAATTTTGCAGCGAATCGACCTGGAATACTGCAACAGAAAAATTATTAGCGACGGCATTTGTTTGTCCCGGTTTGATCGAAAGGTCAACCTTCTGGCGTTTCCCGTATTCGCCTTTATCACTTCCAATGCTGACCATGGAAGTTGATGCGGGGTTTTTAAATATCAGTCGCTCGCAAACCGGCTTTTGATCCTTATTGAAAAGTGTGAAATGGCTCACACCATCCCCGAGCTTAGTTTTGTCGATATAAAATACCAGGTCCGACTCATAATTGATAAAGCCAGGCTCGGCAACCTTTAAAACCTGACGAGTATGTGCTATCAAAAAAACTTTCTCTCCCCGCACACCAGGCTCAGATCCCCTGGCCTGGATACGAACTTTGAATCGACCATCGTTGTTATCGCTTACGTTCATTACATAGCCCTGTGCATAGACCGCAGGGATAGAATGATTAAATGATTTACCATCGGGCAGATAAATAGTGGCAGTATATTGCCGATCAGGCTGAGGTTTGAAAATAAAGCTTCCGATTCCAAACTTATGTGTGGAAAAATGGCTGACGGTGTCACCGCGATCATCAGCAATGATCCCGCGGGCATCCAGGCCTTTGCCATACTGATCAGCGATCTGAAAAGCCAGCTTTGTCTCGATACCACTTACCAGGTTTCCACCCTCAGGGAAAAAAGCCGCGGTTACACGAACTGAGTCGGCTTTTGCGACTGCCTCCACCGGCTTGATCGTATTAACGATGGTTATGTTTTTTTCAAAAAACGCCACAGCACCTTCGTTCTTCATCCAGTTGGTATAGGCCCTTAAGATATAGTTGTCTGAATTGAGAGAAAGCGGCAGATAAAATGACCCGGCACCACCTTCTGACGAGAGTGTCAGCTTAGCCTGGGCTACAGGCTTTTTTGTGCGATCAAGAATTTCCACATACGCGGTCTTGCTGAGGTCCGAAGAAAGATGCGTAGCGCCATCGACATAATAAACTTTAAACCAGACGATCTCACCTGCCAGGTAATAATTTTTATCAGTATGCAGGTATATTTTCTCTTTTGCAGCATCCCGGCTGTTTGTTTCAAACTGGCGGACGATTCGGTTCATTTGTTCGTCCTGCGCTGATACATTTGCACACCATATCAAAACAGTAAGCAACAATGGGAAAAATAAACGGGGCTTAAACATTATCATCTTTGTTTGTAACGAAAAAATTATATCTGCCAGGGATCGGTCTTTCTTACCAATAGGAAGGTTTTATTAGCGAGCCGCCTCTTGCCGGGCATTCCACGCAAGTTTGTCTCGACATTTTATAGTGAGATATGTCTCCAAAATTGTTGTAAACCGCAGCATAGATAGACCCCCCGGAGTTATATGCTTCCTGGATACTATCGACATCGTTTTTCACGAGTACCTCGGGACAATCCTCTACAAATCTCCAAAATGGCAATTCATGACTGGCGATAAACATTCTTTTCTCTTCTACAGTAACAGCGGACAGGTAACCGATCACCAGTTCGCCAGGATTTGTCACGCACTGAAAATTCCCTCTTTGCTCCGATGGTTGTGCATCAAAAATGCTTCCCAGGCTTTCCGTATTCTTTCGCATCAGTTCGTAAAACTCGTAGCCTGCTTTATCCAGGGCATATTGTCGAACAAGGGCACTATACCGGATAGCCAGTCTCTCATCTCCATTCGCAAAAAAGCCAAGTCTCGCGCGATAAATATTGTCAGAACCCAGGCTCGCTGATGAACCGATCAGTATCTGGTGGGAGAACCCATACTTCCAGCAAGTACTAACATAATCACTAACAGTACGCGGATAAACAACACTGTCAACATACATAAACTCAGAGAAATAAAATGTCCTGATCTCCCAGGTTTCGTCGTAGTCCCAACGATAATATCGTGTATTCCCGGTTGGGTCATGGGTGTTCACATGAATTGTTACTCCATCTTCATCACGCGTCCAGCCAAGGCTGTCGATTGCTGGTGTTTGGGTAGCTACAACATAATCAGATACATATTCCTTACCATCGGTGGTATTAATTCTTACACGATACTCCTGGTTGATCGTCAGGTTTAACCCCGGTGATGCATAAAATCCGTTGCCCGTGCTTGTAAGTGGTTTAACCGAATTGTCCTTCCCTTCCACTACCACAAATGCATTGAGTTCTCCACGCAGCCTCGCGCTATCGTCAAGTTTGAACGTACGCGTCAACCGAAGCTCGGTAGGGCCAGTGCCTGCATTCAAAACACCCTCTACCACCAGGAAGTTATCACTGGCAGAAATGATATCTGGCTTATAAATTTCCTTGCAACCAACGCCGGCAATGATGATCAGGCAGGCTAGTATAAACTGTAAACGAATCATTAGTCTTCTTTTATTCTAAATTTTTAAAACCGGATGTTGAAATTCACAAAAGGCAGCATGCTTCCGAATATGGAAAACTTATATCCTTTCACACGACCATTTTGTGAAGTGAAATAAACTGAATAAGGGTTCTTACGACCAAGCAGGTTGTAAACACCCACGGTCCAGGAGTTATGTGTTTTTTGGTTCACCTTATGGTTACCATCTATATTCAGTGAAAAATCAGTCCTTATATAATCAGGTATCCGGTGTGAATTACGCTCAGAATAAAGCACACGCTCCGAACCGGCATAGTAGTACCGTCCAATCGGAAGTGTAATCGGGCGACCGGTACTGTATGTTGAATTCACTGATATACTAAAGCGGTGATTGACCCGGAAATTACCGGCCAGGGTCACATCATGCGGCTTGTCGTAGTTAGCAGGGTAATACTCTCCTTTGTTGACCTGGAAATCCGGGTCATCCTCATTTGTTCTCAACTTAATCCTTGAATAAGTATAGCTGATCCAGCCATTCACTTTACCACCGGGCTTCTTGATCAACACTTCCATACCATAAGCTTTGCCTTTGGTATTGATCACATCAGTTTCGATCGTGTGGTTCAACAGGAGTTTTGCACCAGGTTTGTAATCAAGATAATTTTCTATACGCTTGTAGTACACTTCCACCGAGGTTTCGATGGTGTTTGATTTGAAATTCTTATACAATCCAAATGATACCTGGTCGCCCTCCTGAGGTTTGATATTTGGATCACTCAACTTCCAAATATCCGTGGGCGCAATAGCGGTGGTGTTGGACAACATATGAATATACTGTCGTTGGGAGTTGTATGCTGCTTTGGCAGAAAAGCTTTGGGTGAATGCGTAACGTATGGAGAACCTATACTCTGGTCCGGCATAGTTCTTTATAAACTCTCCTTTTTTGTGATTCTTTGTCTCCAGCAGGTTTACTTCGGTCTTAGGCAAGCCTTCCGCATAATAATTAATCGACTGCGGACCCAGGTAGTTGAACATTGAAAAACGGATGCCTGTACTGATCGCCAGCCTGTTGGTTGGATTGAAGCGATGGGTCAGGTAGGCAGCACTTTCCAGCGCCTGCTCATCCTCCACCACATCAGGCAGAATAACTGAGTTATTGTCAAATGGCGTATAGGATCCGGGTTGCAACCTGTAATGAATACTGCTTAAACCAAAATCGAAACCATGTTGCTGGCTCAGGTAATACACGAAATCAGCCTTTCCATGGAACTGGCGAATACCAAACTGTAACTTGAAAGCCGTTTCCTTATCTTCTTCACGGAATACTTTGTACTGGTAACCATCATATCCTGTCGTGAACGCGAGATTCAGGCGATTGCTAAACTTATGGACCCATTTTACCGAAAAGTTCCTGTTGCTGTAACCATAAGTCGTATCGCTATCGAGGGCAAAACGATCATTACTGAAATACCCGGAGAAATAAAGATTATTACTGCTGTCGATCCGGTGACTTATACCAAGGTTTACATCCTGGAAAGAGGCCCTGCTGTCTTCATACTCCGTGGGCAGGAGACCCAACAGCCAATTGGCATAGGTACTCCGGGCGCCGAATATAAATGAGGTCCTGTCTTTAGCAATTGGACCTTCGAGGTGCACGCGGCTGGTTACAACACCAATACCGGCGGAACCTGTATAATTCTTTTTATTTCCTTCGCGACTGTTGATATCGAGTACCGATGCCAGGCGACCACCAAAACGGGCGGGTATACTGCTTTTGTACAACTCAACATCTTTGATGATCTCAGGGTTGAATGCCGAAAACATCCCAAAGAAATGCGAGGGATTGTAAATGGTAGCATCATTGAAAAGTATCAGGTTCTGATCAGCCGAGCCGCCCCGTACATTGAAACCAGTACTGGCTTCGCCCACCGTTTTTACACCTGGTAGACTGGTGATCACCCGTAGCACATCAGCTTCACCAAATACAGAAGGCACTCTTTTGATATTATCAATGCTCAGCCTTTCCACGCCCATCTGCACGCGATTGATGTTGATCGTTTTCTTGGATGACACGATAACCTCTTTCAAGGTCGTAACGGTTTCACGCATGTCTATGTCCAATTTGCCATCAGAATATACAGCCAGCTGGAGCTTGGTATCCTTCATACCAATACCCATGATATTCAAAGTATGTTTACCCGCAGGCACCGACAGCGAGTAGTTGCCATATGCGTCGGTGACAGTGGCAATGGCATTATCAATGAACACAGATGCGTTGATAACAGGCTCACCGGTCTTCGCATTACGGATCGTACCAGTCATGATCGCGGTTCCTCGCATGGTGTTGGTTTTGGTGCCAATCTCATATAGTTTACTTTCGGAAGTCACTGCCCTCTCTTTCTTCAACTCAAGTCCATAGTCCACCACGCTGTCTCTTACCACCCAGCCGGGCTGTTGTTGGCTGGTGGCCGGAAAAAATCCCTGGGGCAGGTGCGTGATGACGCGAATGTTTTTGGTGATATAAACCCGGTTGTTGTCATCGATAGAAAATAACAGACCTGAATTTTTTAAAGCCTTATCAAGAACGGAAGACAAAGGCTCGTCTTTCACTTCAATGTTTACAAGCGTAGAATCGAGCTGGTTGATATCATAATAAAAATAGCAGGGCGCCTTTGATTCGAGTTGCTTAAAAAACTGTTCCCAGGTCAGGTTTGTGAATGTACCGCTGACCAATGGATCTTTCTTTTCCTGGCCGCAACAAACCAGTACCGTCATAAATATTGAAAAGGAAAAAGCCAGAAATTTTTTCATCGCGTTAGTTAGGTGATTGGTTATAAAAAGCTGCAATTTCCATGATGGCCTTATCCCGGTTTCTTCTATACTTCAGATTTTGTTGCTTGAGATGGCGCACGACACCCTGCCGCTTATCCCTCACCAGTTCCAACATGGATTTTTGCTTGCCGATGGCGGTATATTTACTGTCTTTTAAGGCGTAGTACAGGTAAGTGTTGACAAACTTGCGTTCAATGGCCAGGTCTACGATATTTTCTTCGATCTTACGGGTGCGTTTTACATAAATCGTTAACGGCCCATCAATGGCACGCTGGTAAAACCCGCTTTTCAATTGGGGATCCGTCTCAGGGCCAAGGCGTTCAAAAAAAAGTCCGGCATATTCGAATTTTTGTATTCTCTCACCTATCAATCTCAATGGCGTGCCCTGGGGATGCAACAGTACCACTTCGTCCATATAGGTATCATACATGATCTGTACATCGCGATACCATATGCCGTCATACAAGACAGAACCCTGGTACCACCCGCTTTCCGGATAGAATGCTGTTTCCAGTACGCCGGGGTACCCATAAAATACCCGGCCATTGTGTATGGGCAGGGTTTCGTCAAGGGCTTTGAAATAGAGTCCGCGTGCCGTATCAGCGCCCGGTTTAAGTAAAGGAGGCTGCAGGTTTTGCCCGCTTGCCTCTGTCAGAATAATAATTGACAGGAGAGCAGTTAGTCTTTTCATGAAATTTTTAAAAAATTAATCAGGCCGCCGGCAAATCTACAGTTCCGCAAAATACAAAACGTCCCGTTTATAAAATAAACCAGAAAACAATCCTAAACAGCAGATGTTAGCCGATCAGGTTGGGCTATAGATATTGGGTTTGGTATTTAAAGTATAATCGCCATACTCACTGATCAGTTCGGCTACCAGGGCAGTCCATCCCGTTTGATGACTGGCCCCCAGTCCCCTTCCGGTATCACCATGGAAATATTCATAAAACGTAATCAGGTGTTCATTACCGGGTTGACGGTAAAACCAGCTGTATTTACCATAAAGCCGCCGGTTGCCATCCCTGTCTTTCTGAAATAAGCTGATCACTCTTTTGGTCAATTCGTTGGCTACCTCTTTCAGATTTATTTTTCTTCCGGATCCTGTCGGATACTCGATTAGCAGGGTATCGCCGTAGAACTCTCCATACTTACGGATGGACTGAATGATCAGGTAATTGATAGGCATCCAAACCGGGCCACGCCAGTTGGAATTGCCGCCAAACATATCTGATGTCGAATCGCCGGGATCATACCGGATGCTATAAATATTACCGTCTACCGTCACAGAATATGGCTTTTCTTCATGGTATTTCGACAAAGCCCGAATACCGCCATCAGAAAGGAAACCATTTTCATCGAGCAGAGGCTTTAGCATGTCTATCAGCCTTTCGCGAGGGATCAGTGACATCAGTATTTCCCCGTCTTCACTCCGCTCCTCGTTGGGCCAAAATTTGTTGTTTTTTTTGCGATAATTTTCAAACCAGGTGATCCTCTTTTTAAAATCCGCGAGTTTGTCAAGCACATTCTTGCTGATTGTTGACACGGCATAAAGCGAGGTAACACCCACGATGGACTGGATCCGGAGCGGGACCGGGTCGCTGCCGGCAACGCAAAGCACGTCATAAAAGAATTTGTCTTCTTCGTTCCACAACCCGTGCTGATTCAAAGATTCAGCGATCAACACAAAATGCTCAAAAAATTTCGTGGCGGTATCTTCAAACGACTGGTCTTCCATCGCGATCTCGATGGCCATGTCCATCATATCGAGTGCATACGTACCCATCCAACTTGTTCCATCGGCCTGCTCCAGTTGCACTTCCCCGGGAAAATGAAAACTTCTGTTGAAAACCCCGATATTATCCAATCCAAGGAAGCCGCCCTCGAAGATATTATTGCCATGTACGTCTTTGCGATTGATCCACCAGGTGAAATTGATCAGTAACTTATGGAAAACCTTTTTTAAAAAATTGATATCGCCCTTGCCCTTCTGCTTTTTTTCAATATGATACACCTGCATTGCCGCCCAGGCCTGTACAGGCGGGTTGACGTCACTGAAGTTCCATTCATAGGCTGGCAATTGTCCATCGGGTTTCATATACCACTCGCGCATCACCAGCGACAACTGGTGCTTGGCAAATGTGGGATCCACCACAGCCATCGAAATACATTGAAATGCCAGGTCCCAGGCTGCATACCAGGGATATTCCCATTTGTCGGGCATCATGATGATGTCCTGGTTTTTCAGGTGTGTCCAGTCATTATTGCGACCCCCGAGCCGGTTATTGCTCACCGGCGAGATGCCATCCGACTCATGGAGCCATTCTTCCACATCGAAATGATAATACTGTTTACTCCAAAGTACGCCCGCCAGCGCCTGTCGCTGTATCCGCGCCATGTCTGCACTCAGGCCATCCGGCAGTATGGCCGCATAAAACTCATCGGCCTCCTGTTTCCGTAAACGGAAAATGTCTTTAAAGTTCCTTGGAAATGGATTTTCATCAAACTGTTTACTGATACGACAATAAAAAGATTTCGTCGCTCCTGCCGCTATGCGGGTTTTATAGACCGGGGAAAATTTTGTGCCTGATTCCTTTGCTTTGAGTTCGTCGAGATTTTGTCCATGAATGATAGCATCATGGAAAGCATCTTTCACAAAAATGGACTGGTTGGGAACACCGGATATCTTTTCCGTGTTTGTTTCATTTTCTGTAAACAAACATTTATCTGTAGGCTGAAAATAAAAATAATAATCCTCTATGCGCTCATGGCGGGCTCTGATTGTACTTTTATTGACATAACTAAGCTCAGGTTTTTGTTTTAAAGTGCCCTGTGCCCAGCGATTATAAAACCACAATGTTGGCAATAGTGTTATTTCCGCGGTTTTGCCATAACGATTAGTAATATCAATCCTGATAAAAATATCCTGCACGTCTTTCTTTGCATAGCTGACCTGCACATCGAAATACTGGTTATTATCAAATATACCCGTATCAAGAATCTCATACTCCGGGTCGCTTTTGCTTAGCTTTTTATTCTCTTCCCGGAGTTTGTCGTATGGAAATGCCTGTTGTGGGTACTTGTACAGGTATTCCATGTAGTAATGCGTGGGTAGGTTGTCGAGATAGTAATAGAGTTCCTTCACATCCTCGCCATGATTGCCCTGGGGATTGCTAAGGCCAAACAGGCGTTCTTTCAGAATAGGGTCTTTCCCATTCCACAGGGCGATGCAAAAACACAGGTTCCCAAAGTAATCGGAAATACCAGCCAGGCCATCTTCACCCCAGAGATAAGCCCGGCTATGGGCGTCATCAAATGGAAAATAATGCCAGGCATCCCCGTAGACGCTATAGTCTTCACGCACGGTCCCCCATTGGCGTTCACTCAGGTATGGCCCCCATTGCTCCAATGGGATGGCTTTACTGGCGTTGAACGCCAGTCGCTGATGTTCTGCTGTCATGCGATTATTTTGTCGTCAAGAAAAGATGGCAGGCAATCTAATAGATGTGAAATTAATGCATAATGAGTAATTGGGGCTCACCGCAGCATCCTGTTTGAAATGAAACTGAATTTCTCGTGGTGAGGCTATAGGATTCTTAATTCGAGGCGACTTATTCATAACGCGTGTCTACGGCTCTACCATAACGCCGCCCTGATGGGGCTTTATTGGATTTCATCTATCTGTTTGAGTCAATGACATAATTGTATTTTCATCAAATGTATGGACCACCGATTCGCAATTGGATTTTCATCAATTTCCTGGTCTCGAAATACTTTATC
>JAEYVW010000256.1 GCA_023429365.1 Bacteroidota bacterium | reverse complement strand
GGCAGTACCAGTTGTTGCCCAGCCTTGCTACATGGTTTATTTTTCGCTGATCAATTTTCTTGTTTTCATCAAGCAGACTGTCGTCAATATGCATACGGACCACTTCGCAGATCACGAGGTTTCCCGCGCCGCCTTCTGTACCCAGTGATTTTATTTCAGTAACACGGCACTCCAGGTTTACTTTGCTTTCTTTTACCATGGGAGGCCTGACCAGGGTCGCGGGAATCTCGGTAAACCCGGCCTTAACGAATTCGTTTATGCCTTTTGGATATTCACAACTCGCCAGCGAGACCTGCTGTACCATATCAAATGTTACAATATTGATCACAACTTCGGGCACTTCCATTACATTTTCAAGGGTATGCTTGATTGTATTATTTCTTACACGCCGTGATGGTGAAAATATAACGATGGGTGGGGTAGTGGAAAATAAATTGAAGAAACTGAAAGGGCTAAGGTTAACGATACCTTCTTTGTCGATCGTAGATGCAAAGCAAATCGGCCGGGGCGCGATGACATGTTGCAGGTAGTATTGTTTTTCTACCGGGTTGAGGTCATGCAGGTCCAGAATCATTGTTTTGCTTTTTCAGGTTTAAGTAACTTACGGTTTTACCTTTTTCTGTTGCAGAATGCTCCAGGTCGATTCTATACCTATAATTTTATTACTAAGTGTTCCGAGTTGTTCAATTTCCATCTCTACCAGGTCGCCGGATTGCAGCCATTGTTCTTTATAAGCAGGGTCATTCAGTTTGCCGGTTCCATTCAATTCGAGAAAACAGCCTGAGCCTACTGTGCCGCTTCCGATAATGTCGCCGGGATATAGATCCACGCCATAGGAAGCCCGTTCAATGATCTCAGCAAATGTCCAGTCCATATCACCCAAATTTCCGAGGCTTACCTGTACATCGTTGACGCGGCATTTCATTTCGAGGTTCCAGCTCTTTCCTATATGATTTTCTTTTGCGGGAATTTCAAATTCGTGAAGTTCATCCAACGTCACCAGCCAGGGGCCGATCGCTGTTGCGAAATCCTTGCCTTTGGCAGGTCCCAGGTTGAGCAACATCTCTTCCATCTGCAACCTGCGGGCGCTTAGGTCGTTCATGATCATTAATCCACCAATATATTGATCGGCATGCGTGGCAGGTATATCACGACCATGACGGCAGATAACGATGGCAGCCTCTAATTCGAAATCAAGTTTTTCCAGGTGATCAGGCATACATTTTACCTCGCCAGGTCCCTGGATGCTATGATGGTTTGTAAAATAAAATATCGGGTACTGGTCAAACTCCGGGATCATCTCCACACCACGATTTCTGCGTGCCGATGCCACATGCTGGCGAAAGGCATAACCATCGCGGCAGCTGGCAGGAAAAGGAACAGGGGCCAGCAATTGTACGGATTCAACAGGTACACCTTTATTGCTGCTTCTTGAACCATCCTGTAATAATAAGGCGCCGGCCTGGGCAACAGGGTACGAGTCGTCCCAATAGGTCAGGAACATATTCATGGTTCCTGGCAGATCGGGATGCAATACCTCCATGTCATAGACCATATCATTGATCAATACCGCCAGTTGCTCATGCCCCTCTTTTACGTAGGATACCAGTTTCATGCTAAATGAGTTTTCGTTAAAGCATGCAAATTTACTCCGAATATTCTGGGAATCGTGTGCTGAAATTAGCCAATGTGATCCGGTGCTATCGGTTTAGAAAGTAGGAGTTGGGAATCTCTTGATAGTTGAGGCCAATCTCATCGTAAAAAACAATTCTAAACTGTCTCTACAACCCGAAAACCTCTCCAAACTAATTCCCAATCCCTAATTCCTAATCCCTGGAACCCTCTTACACACCCGCTACTCTGGTCTTATACTCTTCCAGCGCTTCCGCCAGCCTTTCTTTGGCAGTGGTGTCGCCAGGTACATTGTGTGACGGGTGGATATAAAGTTTTACGCCACGTTCGGCGAGTATTTCAGCTACTGTTGTGACTGTCATCCAAACTGCGGTAATAAAACCGATGGTTGAGACGGGTCCCACTTTATCGACATGATTTTTCAGCGGCACACAGGCATCCTGGATCGGCACGCAGGTGTCTACAACGAGATCAGCTAATTGGAAAATATTTTTACCGCTGCTATGGCGGGTGGGTTTGCCTTCTGCTTCTTTGGCCGAGCCGAATACTATTACTTTCATACCCTGTTTTTTTGCTTCCAGCGCCACGTCGATGTTTACCGCGTTGATCCCGGTATGCGAGAAAAGCCACATGCAATCTCTTTTATCGAACTTATATCCCTTCATGATCTCGGTGCCATAGCCTTCTACTCTTTCGAGAAATACAAAATTGTGCACGCTCATACCGCCTACGATATTAGTAAAGAATGTGAGCGGCAGTTCTACGATGGGATGAAAACCTACAAAGCCGCCAATACGGGGATACATCTCTTCGATCGGGAGTGTGGCATGTCCGCAACCGAAAGTATGCACCCAGCGACCCGCTTCAATCGTATCGGCCATGATCCCAGCCGCCTTTTGTATGTTTTCCAACTGGGTGTTCTCGATATTGTCCATAATACCTCTTGCATTCTGTAACCATGTTTTTGCCAGCATAACTTTTATTGATTTATTTATAAGAGTGAAAAATATTTATTATAAATTAATTCGGCCTGCGATCTTGCGACGGATGATCAGCAAAACTATGATCATACAACCAATACAGGCCGCAATCATGATGGGCAGGTAACTAATATTGTATTTCTCCGCTATCACACCGAAAGAATAATTGATCAGGGTATTACCCGTAAGCGCGATCACCAGCGCGATGCTAAACGCCGTTCCTGAAAGCTGTGCGTACAGTTGTCCTACATATCCTAATATGATAGGGAATCCACCCGCCAGTCCCATGCCCATCAGGATAAGGGCTGCGAATGAAATGTTATACGATGAAGTGGAATATAAAACCAAACTGCCGGCGGCTACAAGTATTAATGAAATGAGTAATACCGTATAAGGAGAGATCTTTTTTAACAAAGAACCAAGTAGTATGCGGGCTACTGTAAGTCCCACAACCGAAAACGACAACGCGTAGAGAGCTTTGTCATTATCAATACCCAGACCTTCCTGAAGGTAGGAGGTGGTCCAGTTGTTGACAAGGCTCTCCACACCACTTTGGAAAAAAAGAAAAAAACCTGTGAGCAGCAGGGCGGATTCTTTCACCAGCTTCAGTCCTTCTTTCAAAGGGAATCCCTGCGCCTGCTTTGGCTTAGGGAAGGTGGTCAGTAAAAAATAGAAAACCGGTAACAGCATGAAGAATCCAACAGAAGCGAGAATGGTATTATAAGTATAGTGTTTCGACAGTAAGCCCAGAAGCAAAGGCATACCCAGGGCGCCGATGCCAAAGAATACACCTAGAAAACTCAGCGCTGCACCTTTATCTCTTTCACTGATATCGGCCACCAGCGCGCTGGTTCCCCCGTTGATGGCGCCACCGCCAAACCCGATGAGAAAAATGCACATATATAAAATCGACAGCGATTTGGTGAAAGCCAGCCCTTCCAGCGATATCGCGGAGATCAGCACACTGATGATGAGTAAAAGCTTGTATCCATAACGATCAACGACAGGTCCGAAAACGAGCGAGCCCAGGAGGATACCGATGGGTAATACCGCAACGAGTATACCTGCATTGAGTCCATCCGCTTCAAAATCCGTTTTTAACGAAGGCATGATCGATCCCAGCGTGATGAGTGTCATGCCAAATAAAAATAGCGCCATGCAGGCCGCCGCAAAAACTTTGTTTCTATTATACATAGTGAGCAATTAATCCAGTAAGGCGAGATACCCCGCGCCATAAAGTCCAGCTTCAGAACCCAGCGCGGCACCCTCGAGTTTTACCTGTTTGATACTGATCGGCTGAGCCCATTTTTTTGCTTCCTCATAAATAGCGTCCAGGAATCTAAGGGCTGGCCCAAATACACCACCACCGAAAATTATCTTTTCGGGATTGAACAGGCTGACGAGGTTGGCCACTGCCATACCCCAATATTCGATCGCGTTGTTCACAACCGCTATCGCCATAGGGTCGTTTTGTTCGTAAGCTTCAAAGATATCCTTTGCTGACAGTGACGCGGAGAGGCTGGCTAATTTATTACCAGGAAATTTATTTTCTTCCAATAGCTCTTTTGCCACTTTCGCAAGTCCCTCACCGGATGCATTGTATTCAAAACAGCCGCAGGGTATATATTTTTCGTCAAACGGTTTGTTAAGTGCCAGCCAGCCGATCGCTCCACCAATGTCGTGCGCACCTCTTAGCAATTGTCCATTTACTAGAATACCGGCACCGATCCCGGTCCCAACGCCGAGGAAGATCGCATCGCTGCAACCGCGGGCATTACCTTTCCAGGTTTCAGCCAGGATATAACAAGCCCTGTCACTATCCAGTTTTATACATATGTTTTTATCAGAAACAGCATCCTTTAAAATGTCCAGCAGGGGAAATTCATCCCAGCCTGGAATATTAGGCGCCCATACTTTACCGGTCTTTGCATACGCGATACCAGGTATACAGATACCAATAGCATCGACAGCAATACTGTTGCTTTTCGCCTTTTGTAGCATCACATTGGTTTTCTGCACGATCAGGTCACCTACTTCTGCACCTTCTCTTTTTCCAAGTAAAACGGTTTCTGTATGTAATATGTCGCCGGCTTCGCTGATAATGGCTGCAGCCAGTTTTGTTCCACCCAGGTCAAGAGCAATTACGGCCATAGAAAAAATTATGCGGTCAAGTTAAGGAGAAATGAAAATGGAGAGTAAAAAAATTACCGGCAAAAAGACGCATTTGCCAATGAATTGTACAAAGTTGCTTAACTTGACCGCTTTGAATTTTTTTAAAAAAATCCATCATGTACAGGTTATTGCTCGTCGTTTTTCTTTTGTCTTTTACATCAATTGGAAAAAAAGATAATGTGGATCCCACCGCCTGGATCCGGATCAACCAGTTGGGTTACCTGCCCAATGGAGTAAAGGTTGCCGTGTGGGGATCAAAGGAAGAAGCCACAATCAGGAGCTGGCAGTTGGTTGATGCCAAAACAAAAAAGGTTGTTTCCAGCGGGCCGGCGGGTAAAGCATTTGGCACTTATGGTCCTTTCCGCCAAACCTATCGCCTTAATTTTTCATCCTTCAAAAAACC
>JAEYVW010000074.1 GCA_023429365.1 Bacteroidota bacterium | reverse complement strand
TCTGGGGCAACCTGGTTGATCTTCACCAGCAAAAAATTTATACGGCAGAAATCACCGTTGATAAAGGCAAGATCGTCGCGATCACCCCGGATGAAAGTCGCCAGGCAACAAACTATATCCTTCCTGGGTTTATCGATAGTCATGTACATATTGAAAGTTCTATGCTGGTGCCTTCAGAATTTGCGAGGCTTGCGGTTGTGCATGGTACGGTGGCCACGGTGAGTGATCCGCACGAGATCGCCAATGTATGCGGCATGGAAGGCGTGGAATATATGATTGAAAACGGCAGGTCTGTTCCTTTCAAATTCAATTTTGGCGCGCCCAGCTGTGTACCCGCCACGGCATTCGAAACCGCCGGTGCCCGGCTCGATGCTGATGATGTCAAAAAACTTTTACAACGACCCGATATTAAGTACCTGAGTGAAATGATGAATTTCCCGGGTGTTCTCAACGAAGATGAAGAAGTGATGCAAAAGATCGCCGCGGCCCACCAGCTACAAAAACCTGTTGATGGGCACGCTCCGGGTCTGAAGGGCGAGCAGGCCCGGCAATACATTTCTGCGGGTATCACTACCGATCACGAATGTTTTACAAGAGAGGAAGCTCTTGGTAAATTGCAGAACGGGATGAAGATAATCATCCGTGAAGGCAGTGCCGCCAAAAACTTCGATGCATTGATCGAACTGTTGCATGATTTCCCCAACCAGGTAATGTTTTGCAGCGATGATAAACACCCGGATAGTCTTGTCCTGGGACATATAAACCAGCTTTGCGCGAGAGCGGTGGCAAAGGGCATTGATATTTTTAAAATACTAAAAGCAGCCTGCTACAACCCGGTGCAGCATTACAACCTGGATGTAGGCTTGCTGAAGATCGGTGATCCGGCTGATCTTATAATCGTAAAAGACCTGGTAGATTTTATAGCAGTTAAGACTTATATCAATGGCGAACTGGTGGCTGAGCAGGGAAAATCATTGATCACAAGCCAGGTCTCAACGGTGATCAATAACTTTGAGTGTACACGCAAAGAACCAAAGGTTTTTCAATACCCCGCCCCTTCCAATTTTCATGCGCTGGCCATTGAAACCCTCGACGGGCAATTGATTACAAACAAATTTTCCTTCAAACCCAAAATTGAAAACGGGAACATCGTTAGTGATACCGAAAATGATATTTTAAAGATCGTAGTGGTCAATCGCTACCAGGAAACACCGGTTGCAAAAGCATTTATTAAAAATTTCGGCTTAAAAGAAGGAGCTATTGCCTCTTCCGTTGCCCACGACAGCCATAATATTGTTGCCGTAGGTGTGGATGATGAAAGCATCTGCAAAGCGGTGAATATGATCATCGATCACAGGGGTGGTGTAAGCTGTGTAAAAGCTGATAGCGAACTTATAGTGCCGCTACCGGTAGCTGGTCTGATGAGTACCGATGATGGATACCGTGTGGCTGAACAATACTCCCTGATCGACCGGGCGGCAAAAAAAGCCGGTTCTACGCTGGCTTCCCCATTTATGAGCCTCTCATTTATGGCGTTGCTGGTCATTCCACACCTGAAACTAAGCGACAGGGGATTATTTGATGGCGACAAATTCGAGTTTATCGGATAACAACGAAGAGTTTGTCAAAATAAATGTATTCAGAATTTCCGGGTTCATTTTATAACTGGTTGTTTCAAGTCTGACTTTACCCACAGACAGGGAAATTTTACACATTTATTTAACGTGGTTCTGTTTGGGATTTTCTCAAAATATATTGGGTTTTAGCATTTTGAATAGATTTTTTATGCCCTCTCATTTTCTGGCATCTCGTTTGGCTTACACAGTATGATGAACAAACTCTACGTACATGAAAAAGACGGAAGCTATTACAAGCGTAAGGAGCAATGCAGGTTTTCCTGAACAACTACTGGAAAAATTTGTACAGGAAAACCTTCCCTCGAGGACATGGATACAGCGGAAAACACAGGGCATGGGAAATTTTAACGAGCTCTATAATGAAATTGAAAGCTGCGCAGCCGAAACACCTGTTGCAGGAAATGTCGAGATTTTTTTTGGTCGTGGCAGAAAAGCCGCCTCGGGCTACGTGAGCATTCCGGTAAATTCGAGGTTTTTTGTCTTTTGCACACGCGGCGAATGGGACCATTACAAGATATCATGGTGCTGCTCGCTTTCCTGAACCCGGTTCTGAGCTGAAACCTGCCTGCATACTACCTGAAAGTTTAGTCCTACCCGGTTATGAAAATTTTCACATTCTGTTATTAATCAATAACCGGTAAACTGCATCTAATGTTTAGTAAGGACTTAAACTTGACGAGCTATGAACAAGACTTTACTTATCAGTGCTGTATTCGATCAGCACGGTTTACTGGAAAATTTCGTAGAACAACTGGCCTGGCGTCGCTATGAGCTGGGTTATATGCACGCACCGGTTCCTCATTCGTTAAAAGCATACGAAAGCTCCTCAGCCGAAACATACGTCAGTGGAACGATCGCCATCTCCGAAAACCAGGAATCCTTTAATATTCCCTTCATCACCCGTTACCTTTTTA
>JAEYVW010000062.1 GCA_023429365.1 Bacteroidota bacterium | reverse complement strand
AAGCAGTCCATGAAGATCCGGAAGGGATTGTACAAATTTCCTTCCTCAATAAAGGATTCCGCCGCAGTGATCATCATCGAGGGCGAAAATATCACTGTCGATTTTAACAATGCGACACTCCAGGGCAGTAAAAATCCGGGTCAGCCTGACAGTTTTTATGGTGTCGGGATCCTGGTCAGGAATGGAAAGAACATCACGATAAAAAACCTGAAGGCCAAAGGCTATAAGGTAGCGATCATGGCTACCGGCGTGGAAAAGCTTAGCATTCAAAATTGTGATCTTAGTTATAACTACCGTCCCCGGCTCAACAGTACCCAGGAAAAGGAGGATATCTCCGACTGGATGAGCTATCATCAGAATGAAAAAGACGAATGGTTGCGGTATGGTGCGGCCATCTACCTGTGGGATTGCCAATTCCCGGTGATACGGGACAACAAAGTGACAGGGGGGCAAAATGCCCTGATGATGACCCGCAGCAATGACGGGCAGATCTACAACAATGATTTTTCCTTCAACTCGGGTATCGGCATTGGTATGTATCGCAGCAGTCGCAACCAGGTGATGCACAACCGGGTCATCTTTAATGTGCGCGGGTATAGTCATGGCGTATACCAACGTGGCCAGGACAGCGCCGGTATGCTGGTGTACGAGCAGAGCAGCAACAATATTTTTTACAGGAATAACGTGACCCATAGCGGTGATGGCCTTTTCCTATGGGCGGGTCAGTCCACGATGGACAGCGGGCAGGGTGGCTGTAACGACAACCTGATCATCGGCAATGATTTTTCCTATGCTCCTACCAATGGTATTGAAGTTACTTTTAGCCGCAATACAATCCTCGACAATAGGATATTTGAATGCGATCATGGTATCTGGGGAGGATATAGTTACAATACCCTGATCAGGGATAACAGTTTTCGAAACAACCGAATTGCTATTGCCATCGAGCATGGACAGGAGAATAAGATCAACCATAATCTCTTCTCAAAGGATAAGGAAGCAATACGTCTTTGGTCACGGCGCGAACAACCCGCGGACTGGGGATATGCGCAACACCGCGATACAAGGAGTAGGGGATACGAGGTTGTATCCAATAGTTTCAACAGCAACGAGGTTGTGTTCAATATATCCCGATCAGACAGCATGCACATTTTCGGAAATACGATTGCCGGCACCGAAACGCCATTTAAGATCGATACAACCGTTACCCGGCTGGATACAACTGTGTATGATGATATCATGGAAAATTCTTCCGTAGATCCCGAATTTTCCCTACCGCAATTGGAGAAACCAAATGATCCTTTCCGGGAGAGTGGTCGTTTTGCCGGTCGTAAAAATATTCGGATTACGGAATGGGGTCCTTATGATTTCAGGTATCCCATCATCTGGCATACTAATCCGACTGACACCTCGCAGCAGATGAAGTTCGACCTGGTAGGGCCAAAAGGAAAATGGCGGATCAAAAGCATGCGTGGTGTAAAAGATATTTCAAGCAGGAGCGGGGTTTTCCCGGCCAGCATCACAGCTACCAGGTTGACGAATGAGCGAACCGATATTTCCATACAACTTGAATACATCGGTGAATCAGTGATCACACCATTCGGACAAACCATCGCAAAAGGCAAACCATATGAATTTAGTTTTTCAAAGTTTTTCCAACCCATCAACTTCCAGGTGAGATGGTATGCGATGGATACTTCTGCGCATAACCCCATTGCAACCGGTGAACTTTTCCCACCCAATGTCCGATTGCAGCCTATCAAAACTGCAGAGACTGACCGGCTTGACTATGCATGGTGGGGTGGCATAAAAGGGGAGGAGACATACCGCCAGTTCATTACCATAGCTGAAGGTGAAGCCACAATTGAAGAAGGGGAATACGAACTCGGTCTTACCTGGGATGATGCAATACGATTGTACGTCGATGGTATGTTACTGGTTAATGAATGGAATCCTTCACAATATAAATTTGACGAATCGCCACACCGAAAAATTAAACTTAAGCTCGGAGGGAAACATCGTTTCATGGTTGAACACCTCGAACTGGGAGGCTTCGCGACACTCAGTCTCCGTTTAAAAAAAATTAGTCGTTAACTATTGACTTTCGCGTCAACTGAAATATATTTTTATTACTTTGAGGCAATTATCCCCGTGAACACTGCTCCTGCCGTCACCTCTTTTAAATAATTTATAATTAAAACAAAACTAACTATCATGCGAAAGTTATTACTTTCCCTTGCCGCCGCAGTGGCGGTATCAGCTGCAATTGTTTTTCCCGGATGTAACAATGAAAGTCAGAACGAAGCTTCGGCTGAGAATAATGCCGCGGATTCCCTGAAAGCAGTAGTGGAACGGGGTGAGTACCTTGCCAATCATGTCGCAGTCTGTATCGACTGCCATAGCAAACGTGATTTTACAAAATTCTCTTTCCCACCCCTGCCGGGTACCGAAGGCATCGGGGCTAGTTTCCCATTTGGGGAGGCTGAAGGTATCCCGGGCGAGATCTGGGCGCCAAATATCACACCTACCCGGTTATCCAGCTGGACCGATGACGAGATCGCGAGGGCGGTTGCGCATGGGGTAAATAAAGCCGGGGATACCTTATTCCCGATCATGCAATACTACAACTACAGCAAACTGGCCAAAGAAGATTTGTATGCGATAATAGCCTATATCCGGACGCTTGCCCCGAGCGACAGCACGGTGCCACCGCGCAAGCTATTCATCCCGATGTCGGCCCTGCCACCGCTGCCCGAGTTTGCCCCGGAGAAAAATACCCGGCCTGATCCATCTGATAAAGTCCAATATGGTCAGTACCTGACTACCATCGCTTCATGTGGTGAGTGTCACACGCCCCGGACAAAAGAAGGCGCACCCGACTTCAGCAAGGCCTTTTCAGGTGGATTTGTGTTCAAAACCCCCATGTTCAAGGTCGCAGTATCAAATATTACCCCCGATTCTACCACCGGTATTGGTAGCTGGACTGAAGATGCATTTCTAGCCAAATTCCGGAGCAATTCGGCTCCCGAAATGGTCAACAAGAACCCAGGCGCCATGAACACGATGATGCCCTGGGCGATGTACGGAAAGATGAAGGACGAGGACCTCAAGGCTATCTATGCCTATCTACGGTCTTTGCCGCCTGTTGCCAATAAAGTAGAGAAATGGCCTAAATAATTTTTTATCAATTAGTTGCAGAATGCCGGGCTGGTCCCGGCATTTATTTTGTGTAAATTGCAATTCAGCCAAAAAATATTACCCAACTATTTGGCAGATATGGTCTTCCCCCCTACCTTTGCACTCCCAAAAGAAAATTGGGTTTTACACAATGTCTCAGCGAATCAGAATCAAATTACAGTCTTACGATCATAACCTGGTGGACAAATCCGCGGAAAAAATCGTAAAAACTGTTCGCAGCACAGGTGCTGTAGTAACAGGTCCTATTCCGTTGCCTACACGTACAAAGATCTTTACTGTATTGCGTTCGCCGCACGTCAATAAGAAGAGCCGTGAACAGTTCCAACTGGCTACGCATAAGCGTTTGCTGGACATTTATACTTCTTCCAGCCGTACGGTTGATGCGCTGAGTAAGCTCGATCTGCCCAGTGGTGTGGAAGTAGAGATCAAAGCCTAGTCCGGCACTTTCCAGATGGAAGGGGTTGGCGCAAAAAGCGAATTAGTTCTTATAAATAAAAAGTAGTTAACTCTCAATTCCGCATTAGTGGAAGAAAAGAGCTCTGACGTAAAAAATTCCCTGTCTTTCGGGATGGGGTCACATAAAAACAAGCCGTTCAGGGTTTGTTTACTGTCGGTACTTCCAACGTCCGCCCAAGCAATAGCGAAGGGGGGGCATCACCCGCCTTCGCCTTACGGCTCTGGCGGGCAAAGGGAAAAGGTCGGTGGCAAACGGGGATTGAATCCGCTCCGGTTCTAATGATGGTTCCTGATACAAGAATCATGATGAAGAACCCGGTTACGGATGTCCCAATAATCCTGCAGGCATAAATTGTAAAACAATGAAAGGTATTATTGGGAAAAAAATTGGGATGACCAGCATCTTCGATCCCTCGGGCAAACAAACAGCCTGCACGATTATCGAAGCAGGTCCCTGTGTAGTAACCCAGGTAAAGACGATCGAGTCTGATGGTTACAATGCGCTCCAGGTTTCATTCGGCGATAAAAAAGAAAGCCGCACTACAAAAGCCGAAAAAAATCACTTCGCAAAAGCAAGCACTCCGGTAAAGAGATTCTCCAAGGAGTTCCGCAATTCTTCCCTTGATAAAAATATTGGTGACACCATTACTGTTGACATCTTCGCTGAAGGTGACAAAGTAGAAGTGGTGGGTACTACAAAAGGTAAAGGTTTCCAGGGCGTGGTAAAACGTCACGGTTTCCATGGTGTGGGCCAGCAATCACACGGTCAGCATGACCGTCAGCGTGCTCCGGGTTCATTGGGTAACTCTTCCGATGCCAGCCGCGTTATGAAAGGCATGAAGATGGCCGGCCGCATGGGTAATGACCGCGTCAAACTGAAAGGTTTGAAAGTGGTTAAAGTATTCCCTGAGAAGAACTATATCCTGATCAGCGGTTCAGTACCCGGTCATAACGGATCAATTGTTTTAATTCAAAAATAACGGACGACGGAACGTTGTTCCGTTATTAAAATAGAACGAAAATGCAAGTTGAAGTATTAGATATAAAAGGAAAGAAAACCGGCCGGTCGGTGGAATTACCCGACGATATTTTCGGTGTGGAGCCTAACAGTCATGTTGTATACCTGGCAGTAAAGCAATACCTCGCCGCTCAGCGCCAGGGTACCCACAAGGTGAAGACCCGTGCCGAAGTGCAGGGAGCCAGCCGCAAGCTGCACCGCCAGAAAGGTACAGGTGGTAGCCGTAAGGGTAATATCCGCAACCCTTTATACAAGGGTGGTGGTACCATCTTCGGGCCTAAGCCCCATGCTTATGATATCAAACTGAACCGTAAGGTGAAGGACCTTGCTAAGATCTCGGCCCTGGCAAGTAAGGCAAAAGAAAACGCGATCGTGGTGGTAGAAGATATCAGCCTTGATGCACCTAAAACCAAGACCTTCATGGATATCCTGGGCAAACTGAAAGTTGCTGACAAAAAAGCAATGGTGATTTTCCCGGAATATAATGAGAACCTGCAGCTGTCAATCCGCAATGTGCCCTCTGTACTGGGTGTATTGCTGAGCGATATCAACACTTACGACATAGTAAATTCTGAAGTGCTGGTGTTGACAGAAAGCGCAGCTAAAATATTTTCTGAAGAAGAAGAAACTGTAGAAGCGTAGGCAATTTGAAAATGTGCTGATTTGAAAATTTGAAAATGGTCAGCATAATTTTCAAAAGAGTGAAAAAAAATAATTGGTGATGAGGTTGAATTAATTTCCTCATTTTCAAATTTTCAAATTATAGAAAGATGAAATCGTAAGATTCCATCGCACGAAAAAACAATAAAAGATTAGCGATGAAACTTTCTGAAGTACTGGTAAAACCCATTTTGACTGAAAAGGCAAACGCACAGCAGGAAAAACTGCGTCGTTACGCTTTCAAAGTGGCGAAAAAAGCGAATAAACTGGAGATCAAAAAAGCGGTAGAAAGCTTTTATGGTGTCACCGTTACTGACGTGAACACAACAGTTTCTCCTGCCAAGAATAAAAGCCGTTTTACAAAAGCCGGTGTAATATCAGGTCGTAAGCCTTCTTATAAAAAAGCTTATGTAACCGTGTCGGAGGGAGAAACTATAGATCTTTATTCAAATATTTAAGTCTCGTAGTTAAACTACGGGCAATGAATGGCTTCAACAGCCTGCGATGCAGGTAAGCCGCTAATGTTGAGATTAAAAAGAGTATTAAAAATGGCATTAAGAAAATTTAAACCGATGACAGCCGGCACACGCTGGAGAATCGGTAACGCTTTTGCAGAGGTAACGACCAATGTGCCTGAAAAAAGCCTGGTAGAAGCAAAGCCCAGGACCGGCGGACGTAACTCATCCGGTCACCTTTCTATGCGCTACAGGGGTGGTGGTCACAAGAAGAAATACCGTATCATCGACTTCAAACGTGATAAGTCTGGTGTTGCAACGGTGCTTTCTATCGAATACGATCCAAACCGTACAGCATTTATCGCGCTGTTGCAATATGAAGATGGAGAGAAACGCTATATCATCGCTCCGCAGGGGCTGGAAGTAGGTGCGAAAGTAGAAAGCGGCGACGCGGTAGCGCCCGAGGTAGGAAACGCGCTTCAGATGAAGAATATGCCCCTGGGTACCAACGTGCATAATATCGAAATGCAGCCTGGCCAGGGTGGTAAACTGGCCCGCAGTGCAGGATCAACCGCGCAGCTGACCAACAAGGAAGAAAAATACGCGGTATTGAAAATGCCTTCTGGTGAGCTGAGAAAAGTATTGATCAATTGTTACGCGACCGTTGGTGTGGTGAGCAATAGCGATCATAGCCTGCAGAGCATGGGTAAAGCCGGCCGCAACAGGTGGAAGGGTATCAAACCAAGAAACCGTGGTGTGGCAATGAACCCAGTAGATCACCCGATGGGTGGTGGTGAAGGTAAAGCTTCAGGTGGTCAACCTCGCAGCAGGAACGGTCAGTATTCAAGAGGCTTGAAGACCAGGACGAAAGGAAAAGGTAGCGACAAGCTGATCATTCAACGTAAGAACGGAAGTAAGCTGGCGAAATAAAGTGAAAAATGTGCAGGTGTGAAAATGTGAAAATTTAATTCATACTTGTTAGAAAAATAAAATAAAAAGTTTTGATTGTGGAGATCATTTTCACATTTCCACATTTTCAAATTTTCAAATTTTAACCATGGCTCGTTCGATTAAAAAAGGTCCTTATGTAGCAGCTCATCTTGAATCAAAGGTGGTCGCTATTAATGAAGGCAAAAACAAAAAAGGTGTTATCAAGACTTGGAGCCGTCGTTCCACTA
>JAEYVW010000433.1 GCA_023429365.1 Bacteroidota bacterium | reverse complement strand
ACATCTTGACCTGAATATAGGCTTCAGGTTAGATGGAAAATCGACTCCTTTGAAATATCCCGCAGATGTATTTTTCAACACTACCGCAAAAACTGAAATTGAAAAATACTATGATCTTGAGGGAGCCGTGTCGGGTAAACCGATGAAAACCCATTGGCAGGTTTCGCCGCGATTGGGAATCCAGTATAAAGTTCCTGGCGCAGATCTCACTTTACGTGGCGGTGCTGGAGTGTTCATGGGTCAATTACTGAATCTATGGGTATCGGAACTGTATTTTACCAACACGCACACTGTCGACATTACTCCACATACCTTCCCGTTTAATCCTGACCCTTACCGACAGCCCGACCTGTCGGCATTGGGAATAGACCCGGAAAACAACAGAGGCAACGTATTAGTGGTTTCAGAAAAATTTAAATATCCAACTGTGTTTCGTATGTCGGGTGGTATGGAAAAAAGAATAGACGGTAAATGGAGCATTTTGGCCGACATGATCTTCACAAAAAATATTCATGAACATAGATACCTTAACGTGAACCTGGCGCCTCCCTCATTAACCACACCTCCGCCGGGAAGCCGCAGCATTTATTCTCTTGCATCCCGCCCTCAGCGTATTCCCATGCCGGGAAATAATCCTTATAACAAGATTTACCTTCTGACAAACAATCACGAAAGAAAGGGTTTCGCGTATAATGCCAGTATATCTGTCGACAGGAATTTTAATTCAGATTGGGCAATCAGGGTGGGATACTCGTATGGACTTTCAGTGGCGTTATTCGAGCCGTTTGGTAATGGTAATAACAGTGGTCAATGGGCACAAACAGAAACGGTGAATGGGAAAAATACCGCCCAGCGGTCGGTTTCAGACTTTGACCCGGGACACAGAGTATTGGCAGTCGTTATGAAAAAATTCCGGTATCAAAGCTGCGCTACCCTGGTTAGTATATTTTATAATGGACAATCCGGTTCACCTTACAGTTATGTTTATGAGGGTGCGATCACCAATGATAATGGCCGAATGGAAAAATATGACCTGATATATGTGCCAACCAAAGCTGAGCTGGATATGATGGAGTTCATCCCCAACGTATATAGCGCCGCTCAACAGCGGGAATTATTGAACAAGTTTATTGAAAGCGACAGGTACCTCCGGAAAACCCGCGGCAATTTTGCAGAAAGAAATGGCGCCCGAACACCTTTTATTCATACCATTGATTTGCGCGTTCAACAGGATTTTAAAATAAAATCAGGAAGTAATACCTGGCAGGTAAGTGTTATCTACGATGTTTTCAACCTGACCAATATGCTCAACAAAAATTGGGGTCGCACCTATTTTATTTCTTTTGACAAATCCGAATTGATTAATGTGAAGGGGTTCAATAGTTCACTTTCTCCTGAATATCAGTTCACGCCTTTGGAAGGCAAACCCTGGTCGATTCAAAATAGTTCGGCACCAGGGAGCAGTGCCAGGTGGATCAGCCAGCTGGGTATTAAAATAAATCTAAACTGAGGGATCAGTCGTGGTGAATCGTTGCCATTACCTGTTGTTTGTATAACCTTCCGATCGGTATTTCCTTTCCGCCTATAATAATATCGTAATTATTATAGCCGGTCATTTTGTCCAGGGAGATCATATATGAACGGTGGACGCGTAAAAAACTGTGCTCGCTCAGCATATTTTCCATGGAGCTGATCGACTGCTTGGCCATAAAATTTTCTCCGGTGGTCATATATATTTTCACATAGTCCTTCCAGCTCTCAATATATAGTATCTGATTAACCAGCACCTTTTGCATACTCCTGTTTACACGCACATACACAAAAGCATCCGGGTTTTTTTTATACTCGGTGCTCACAGAAGCCACTTCATATCCCAGTAAACGTTTTACTTTGAAAACTGCTTTCAGGAATCGTTCAAACGTAACAGGTTTTACCAGGTAGTCAACAGCATCCAGTTCATAGCTGTCCAGTGCATAATCCCGGTACGCAGTTACAAAGATGATCTTGGGGGGATTGCTTAGGCTTTTCAAAAAATCAGTGCCGAGCAGTTTTGGCATTTTTATATCCAGGAAGACCAGGTCTATCGGTGTCTTGTGTAATATATCAAGTGCTTCCACGGCGTTTTTACAGGTAGCTGCCACGTCAAGGCCATTCACATTGGAGATATGCGATCGCAATACTTCAATCGCAGGTGGCTCGTCATCAACTAATAAACAACGCAGCTTCATGTTGAGAGTTTTTTAGCCGGATTCAGGGGTACAGCATTTGTTTTTTGTGGGGTGGGGAAAGGCGGAGAAATTTCAAGTGCCAGTGAAACTACAAAAAAATTTCCTTCATCGCTGATACGTAATTCATGGGTGGAAGGGTACAGGTAGGCAAGCCTTTTTTTAACATTGCTGATACCTATTCCCTTTGATTCGGAGTTAAGCTGTTCGTTCTTACTGTTTACTATTTTAAACCTGAGATTATTTTGTCTTGCGGATATGTCAATGCTCAGCCAGGGTTTTTCCAATTGCTCTGATGTCCCATGTTTAAAAGCATTCTCAATAAAAGGCAGCAACAGCAGCGGGGCAATAAACTTTGCTTCGATGTCTCCTTCGATATTTATGGAAACCTCCAGGGTATTACCATATCTTTCTTTTTCCAGGTCGATATAATTTTTCGTCACTTCAATTTCTTTTTCCAGCAAAACGGTACTACCCTTGCAATCGTAAAGAATATAGCTAAGCAGGGAAGAGAGTTTTGCGATCATGGCAGGTGTTTTTTCGGAGCCCTGCATGGAAAATGAGTAGATATTATTCAGGGTGTTAAAAAGGAAATGAGGATGTATTTGTGCTTTTAACAGCTGCAGTTCCATATCGATTTTTTCTTTCTGCTCAGTCAGGAAGTCTTTTTGTTTTTGCATCCAGTATTTAAACAAAATGATGGTACTGCCCAGGCCGGCCACAGCAACCATCGACAGGTAGCTGTTTGCCGCCCATGGGTTGGTGTTGCCCAACCCGAGACCCGTTATTTTTTTGACAAGACCAAAGAATATAAAAGCCCTGCATACATAATTCCAAAACCAGCCTGTAACACCCCATGCGAGCATTACCAGGACAAAAAGTCCCTGCTTTTCTTTCATCAACAACCGCGGAATAAAAATAAACATGACCGGGTAGGCGAAGGCCATGTGCAGCGGTACCCATACCATTGAGAGGATGAGCTGGTTACCCAGGGGCATGGAAGGTATCCTGAATATTAAAGTGAAAACAACAGCATCCGCGATCCAAAATACAAGATGCCGTAGGAATCTGTATTTCGGTGAAAACACAAATGGATTTTCCCGGTATGATTTCATCCAGAATTAGTTATTACAATTTACCACATCTCGGCCATTGGTTTTATAACCGGACTTAAAAAATGACGGACAACAGGATTTTTCGATGAATGCCTCCAAATAACTGCCGGATGCTTTCATTTGTCTATACAGGTATATTTCTCAGACGGTTTTTATTGGTCGATAAATTTTTGACTGCACAGTTACCCACGATATCTTACCATAGAAAGCCAGTAAAAGCGGTACCAATTGTTGTAAAAAATGAATACGCGCATATTTTTTCTGCTCGCGGTGTTGGCCTCGATGGAAACCTTTATTTCCTGTCGAAAAGCCGATTCGCCAATTAATGTCGAGCGCAAACATCCAACTGCTGTGGCCGGTCTTGACCAGGTGATAACTTTGCCACAGGATACTATAGTGCTGGATGGACGTGCTTCAGGTGATGCCGATGGCGAAATATCAAGTTTCCGGTGGACAAAGGTATATGGGCCACAAAGTTTTACACTTACGGCGCCAAATTCGGGGTTGACGATCGCAAAAAACCTCCAGGAAGGCATATATGGGTTTGAGTTAAAGGTCACTGACAATGATGGTTTGACTGACTATGATACAGTAGTCATCATGGTGCAAATACCGGTAGCGATAGTAGACTGTGTTATACCTGGTTCAACCCTTGCGGGTATTTTTAAGGGTGCAGTTGTGGATGCCCGGGTAACTCTGTGTAATGAGAAATTCTATTTCTCTGATGGCGCTACTTTGGATGTATTTGATCCTGTTTCGGGCATCACTTCCCGCCAAACTTTTGCAACACTACGTTCACATGTTGTGGTTACTTCGTACGGTAACGAAGTGTACATAGCCGGCGGATATATTTATCCTCTCACCACCACTTCCATGGGGCAGGGTTCAACGCAGGTCAACATATTTAATACTGTAAACAATTCATGGCGGGAGACAAGATTGACTGCACCCCGGTTTGCCGGAGAGGCTTCTGTTGCCGGCAGTAAGATCTTTTTCGCGGGAGGAAGAATTGACCCTTATACATTCAGTAGAAGAATTGATATCTACGACGTATATGATGATTGGTGGACATATAAGGATCTTGAGGGGAGCGGCGAAATTATTCCGGTGGTGAAAGGCAGGCAGGTATGGTTTTTCACAGCGGGTTCAAATCAACTGGAGATTTATGACGAGCAAAATGATGCCTGGAGTTCAAAGACATTAAAGGAGGAAGCAGGCGGCCATCGTGCCGTAACGCAGGGAGACAAGATTTATTTTACTGGTGAACAGGACGTAAAGGTCTATGATGTGTCGAATGAGACATGGTCGCAAATACAGTTACTGGAAAAGAAGTCTTATGTGCCAGCCATAGTATACGGAAACAAAATTGCTTTTATCGGAGGGATGACGAGCTGGTTTGTATATTCAACAATGATTGAGATCTACGATCCTGCTACAAATAGCTGGAGTTATCGGTATATGGATAGTGACCTGTATTACGAAACGCTTTTTTCCTATAACAATAGTCTATACAGCGCGGGAGGCCTCATCAACGGGGAGAATACCAGTTTATCTGGTATCTGCAAGTTTGAGTTATAGTATGACCACGATCACGCTTCGTCTGGCGCAATTGAAAATATCGCGTCTGTCAGGTTCTGCCAGCTGAATTTCTTTTTTTCCTGTCGGAGATGTGGAACAAAATATCCTTCGCCAAACTTGAAGTATTGTACTATCGCGTCGGCTATGCCACGGGGATTGGGTTCGGTAACCAGTCCTGCCTTTTCATGGGGCACCAGGGAAGGAAGTCCTCCTACATTCGTAACGATCATGGGCTTTTCAAAATGATATGCCAGTGGTGTGACTCCGCTCTGCGTAGCATTGCGATAAGGCTGCACGACCACGTCCGCCGCACAGAAGAAATATTGAACTTCGCTATCTGGTATAAAATCGGATCTAAGGATTACATGATCCTGTAGGCCCCGGTTTTCGATCAGGTCCAGGTACTGTTTCTGATCTTCATAAAATTCACCTGCAATCAGGAGCTTGAGATCACCTGATTGGGATCCGGCTTCCTGTTTTAGCAGGTGCATAGCTTCCAGCAGGATGTCAAGGCCTTTATATTTTCGTATGAAACCAAAGAATAAGAGGATCCTGTCATGTTCTGCAAGTCCAAGATGTTTCCTTGCATCTTTTTTTGAAATGATCGGTCCGAAATTATCGTACAACGGGTGTTCCACCAATAATGCAGGTTTTGCTTTTTCAAACAAGCGAAGGTC
>JAEYVW010000317.1 GCA_023429365.1 Bacteroidota bacterium | reverse complement strand
TAACGATAAGCTCCATAAGCTGCTGCGGCTGCTAAAAGCAGACCCAATCCTTTTCTTTGCATAACTGATATTTTAAAGTTTAGAAATCGTGAACACCACTAATTGGTATAAATATCATGCCGCACTGGCTACAATCGACTTCTTTTAGATTAGTTTGACATCTTTATTACAGACTTTAAAACACATATTTGTAAATGAGCTTTTGAGGCTTAAATTACTGAGCAAGTTTTTCTACATTTAGCCTACGAAATTTTTTTTAATATGGAACCAACCACCCTCGGTATTGGCACAAGGCTGCAACACACCCAGTTCGGGCCCGGTGTGATAGTCGGAATTCGATATGCCACCTACTTTATTTCCTTTATCAACCATGGGATCAAGGAGATCGAGAAAACTGATCCCAAACTGGAAGAGATCATTCCTGAAAATGTAACCGAAGAAATCGAAACCAATTCGGACCTGGAACGTTCGCTGCTCAGAATTCTGCGCCTCTGGGGCGGAGTTACCGAAAACGTTCCCCTAGGTGATAAATGGATCAAAGGCATATTACTACTGCAGCCAGCAGATAAAAGCCTGAAGCCAAAAGAGATTCCCATAGAAGATTTTTTCCATAAAATCGTGATGCTACGCGACAGGCTGCGTGTACTCGAACAAAATATTAACAGCAACAAAAAACTGGCTGACGAAGAGAAAGTAAATCTTCAGCAATATATTACGCGATGCTATGGCTCGCTGACTACATTCAACGTGCTTTTCAAAAACAAAGAACATTGGTTTGTAGGTGAGAAAGGAAGCAGGGAAGACTGAGGTCAGTAGTTTGTAATTAGCAAATTACATCATTAACAACAATAACTTATACCATTAGGCAAAAATGGAAGCGGGAGAATAATACTAACCAATGATGCTCAACCGAAGTATAACTAAATGGGATCTCGTCTTACTGGTGATCAACAGCATTATTGGTGCGGGGATTTTTGGCCTGCCTTCAAAGATATTTGGACTATCCGGTGTTTATAGCCTGCTGGCCTTTGCGGTATGTGCAATAGTGGTGCTTGTTTTCATTCTTTGTTTTGCGGAAGTGAGTTCGCGTTTCGATAAAACCGGCGGACCTTATCTCTATGCCTTAAAAGGCTTGGGCAAATTCCCCGCCTTCATGACCGGCTGGCTGCTATTGCTGAGTCGTATTTTTAATTACGCTACCTTGATCAACCTGCTGGTGATCTACCTGTCTTTTTTTAACCCGCTATTTAGCGAAAAAATTCCAAGAGCACTTTGTATACTGTTGCTTACTTCGATTATTGCCTATATCAATCATATCGGCGTAAAAAATTCAACACGGGTAAATAATATACTGACCATTGCAAAATTGCTTCCGCTAACGGCATTCATAATTATTGGCCTTTTCAATCTTCAGCCAGACCTGCTTGTCTCTACCGGTTTACCATCTTTTTCTTCTTTTTCTACATCAGTGTTGCTTTTGGTTTTCGCTTTTGGAGGATTCGAATCTGTGCTTATCAATTCAGGAGAGATCAGGGACCCTCGAAAAAATCTTCCTTTTGCGTTGATTACGGCAGCCATAATTGTCACGATATTCTATTGTCTTATTCAACTCGTATCTATTGGTACACATCCATCACTGGCCAGCTCCGAAAAACCATTGGCTGAAGCAGCTACGGGTTTTATGGGAAATACCGGTGGTATCATCATCGCCATCGGCGCCCTGGTATCGATCTCCGGCACTTTAAATGCTATTGTCCTCGGTGGCTCTCGTTTACCTTTTGCCCTGAGCAGTGAAAAACAGTTTCCGAAATTGTTTTCCTATGTCAATCCCGTGCACCTTACACCGACATGGTCCCTGCTTTTGTTTATCGGTGTAACAACAATTGTCTCACTGGTCTGGTCATTTTTCGCTGCACTCACCATTGGCTCTATTATCCGTGTGTTGGTGTACCTGATGGTATGCCTGTCAATGATCCGGCTAAGATTAAAAGACAAAGGCCCGAAGAACTATTTCAGGCTGCGCTTTGGTTACTGGTTCGCGGGTATCGGCATTGCCCTTGCCATCTGGTTATTATCGGCGCTCAAACTCAGCGAAGCCTGGGATGTACTGGTGTGTATGCTGATTGGTATTGGTATATACTTTTTGCAGAGGTTGTTTGCTATGAATAAAACAAGCTCGCCTCCACTTAAAGCATGATAAGTCACCGCCCATTCGTTCGTGACCCGCAGTTTACCTCATAATTCAAAATATCGTAACTTGAATGACTTAAAACCTTGAGTTATGCAACCTGTCCGCCTCACTACAGTAAGTATAACCGCTATCCTGCTTCTACTCTTTAGTTGTTATACCAACAATAAATCTTCAAAAACACAATTAGGTGATATCAGTTTTACCGCAACCGGTAAGGCCGAGGCACAGCCTTATTTTAAAAAGGGCTTACTCTATCTGCACAGTTTCGAATATGAAGACGCTGCTGAAGAATTCCAGCAGGCAAGAAAGATCGATCCCGGTTTTGTAATGGCTTATTGGGGCGAAGCGATGACCAATAATCATACACTGTGGAGAGAACAGGATTATGACCAGGGCAACCGGATCTTAAAGGTCCTGGCACAGGAGCCAGCAGATAGGAATGCGCTTGCCAAAACGGAACTGGAGAAAGATCTTATCATGGGTGTCAACATCCTTTATGGCAAGGGAAACAAATCCGAGAGAGACAGCAGCTATGCCGCGTACATGAAAACATTGTACAATAAATATCCCGGCAATAATGAAATAGCTTCTTTCTATAGCTTATCACTTATTGGGTGGGGTCTTACCGGCAGACAAACACCAGTGCTGGAACAGGCTGCTGAGATAGCTAAAGAGGTGCTGGATCGAAATCCAAAACATCCCGGCGCACTGCATTACCTCATCCATGCTTTTGATGATCCCGACCATGCAGCACGTGCCCTGGCTGCTGCAGACAAATACGCCGTAGTGGCGCCTGATGCTGGTCACGCCCTGCATATGCCTACACATATTTACCTGGCCCTGGGCATGTGGGATAAGGTTGTCAGCAGCAATATCGTTTCCTGGAACGCGGAGAGAGAAAGAAAAGCAAGAAAGCAATTAAATAATAATGCGCTCGGATATCATTCCTGGCATTGGTTGCAATACGGCGAACTTCAAAATGGTAACCGTGAAAAAGCGCGGAGCATGGTAGACAGTATGCAACAATACTGTACGGAACTTCCCAGTCCTTTAGCCAGGGCGCATATGATCCTGCTGCGCTCAACCTACCTGGCCGAGACGAAAGATTACCTGTCACCGATGGCCGCTATAAGTTTTCAAAACAATGATTTGAACATTATGACACGCGCCAAGGATTATTTCATCACTGGCATGCGTGCTTACCATATGAAAGACGCCGCGGAATTGAACCGCGTCATCACAAAAATGGCTGGAGAACGGCTGGTGGAGCAGCAAAAGATCAGTGATAAAGGCATCCGGGTTTGTGGTAATATCAATCGCAGCATTGCCACACAGGGGGATCTTGAAAAAACTGAGATCATGGAACTGGAACTAAGGGCCATGCTGGCACTGCTTTCAAATAATAATAACGAAGCAGAAAAATACTTCAAGCTTGCTACAGATATCGAAAACAAAACAAGTTATGCCTACGGTCCTCCGCAGGTGGCCATACCTTCTTTTGAACTATACGGCGACTGGCTCTTGTCGGTGAATCGTCCCGTGGAAGCTTTGTTGCAATTCGAAAGATCACTCGAGCTGGCACCAAACAGGCGACTGGCATTGGCAGGAAAACTGAACGCGGGAAAGATGCAGGCTTCTTTGTAAGCCACGGATTTCACAGATTACACGGATGAGTGCAGTTTTTTGCGGGCTGCATGTGCAAATTGATTTGGGGAAACTTCCTCTTATTACGGCCATACATCATACGAATAAAATAAGGATTCCCCTTTTTCTTAAATTGCGGGAATGAAAAAGATACTCCTGCTGCTTCTAATTCCTGTAACAGTTTTTTCGCAACAACCCAGCTGTGATCTCCTGATCCGTAATGGCAGGATTATCGATGGTACGGGCAACAACTGGTATTATGGTGATCTTGCCATAAAGAATGGCAGGATCGTAGCCATCGGGCGGCAATTGAATTATTCCGCGGGTAAAACCATTTATGCTTCCAATATGATCGTGTCGCCGGGTTTTATTGATGTGCATACGCATATTGAAGACGATGAAGCACGCGATCCAATGGCGCAGAGTTTTATTTATGATGGAGTCACTACCTGCATTACCGGTAACTGTGGCCAGTCGAATGTCGACATTGGAAAATATCTCAACACCATTGATTCCATCAAACTTTCCATTAATGTAGCCAGCCTGATCGGTCATAATGATGTACGCAAGGCCGTGATGGGCCGTGCCAACCGCGACGCCACCACCGAAGAACAGCAAAAGATGGAAGCGCTTGTAGATAAAGCCATGAAGGATGGCGCAGTTGGTATGTCAACCGGGCTGATCTATATCCCCGGCACTTATACCAAAACACCGGAGATCGTTGGCCTGGCCAAACAGGCAGCGAAATACAACGGCGTTTATGTTTCTCACATGCGAAATGAAGGTGATAAAGTAGTCGAAGCGATTGAAGAAGCGTTGACAATCGGTCGTGAAGCAAAGATCCCGGTCGAGATCTCGCATTTCAAGCTTAGCGGTCAGCAAAACTGGGGAAGAAGTAAAGAAACGCTGGGCATGGTAAAAAAAGCCAGGGAAGAGGGTATTGATGTCACGATCGATCAATATCCTTATACTGCAAGCAGTACTTCTATCAGCACACTTATACCGGATGAGATCCTTGCCGACGGACAGGATTCCATAAAAGCCAGGCTGCAAAGACCCGAGGTAAAAAAATATGTGATCAAAGAAATGCTGAGCAGGCTTAAGAAAAGAAAACTAAAGCATTTCAGTTATGCGGTAGTGGCTTACCATCGTCCCGATACGACTTACAATGGAAAAAGCATCGAGCAGATCAACCTGATGAAAGGCCGTAAGCATAAGGCGAAGGCTGAAGCGGAAACAGTGATCGATATCATGATCGCGGGTGGTGCCAGTGCCGTGTTTCATGGTATGGGCGAAGAGGATGTAAAACGTATTATGCAGTACCCTTTCAACATGTTTGCAAGCGATGCAAGTATCCGTGTGTTTAATTCAGGTATGCCACATCCGCGTGGCTACGGCACCAATGCAAGAGTGCTTGGAAAATATGTAAGAGAAGAAAATGTTCTCTCACTTGAAGAAGCGATACGTAGAATGACATCACTGCC
>JAEYVW010000251.1 GCA_023429365.1 Bacteroidota bacterium | reverse complement strand
TCGCCTTCGCTGGAACAGGCGAAAGAAATCCTCGAGTATGGAAAGGGGATTATAAAAATGATAACCCTGGCGCCGGAATGTTGTAGTCGCGAACTGATCGATCTCGTTCTTTCTTATGGCATAGTGAGCTCGGCCGGACATAGTAATGCCAGTTATGATGAAGCCATAGAAAGTTTTGGATATGGTATCACAACGATAACGCATTTATACAACGCTATGAGTCCGCTGCAGCACCGTGCACCGGGATTAGTTGGGGCTGCTATGAATCATGATAGAGTAATGGCCAGTATCATACCCGATGGCCATCATGTCGATTTTGCCGCAATTAGTGTGGCTAAGAAAGCGATGGGAGATCGGTTGTTTGTGATTACCGATGCGGTAACGGAAACCGATCGCGGAGGATACCAGCATTATTTAGTTGGCGATAAATATGAAGCAGGCGGTATTCTCAGCGGCTCTGCGCTTACCATGGGCAAATCTGTTCAGAACCTTGTAAATCATGTAGGCATTGAAACCAGCGAAGCGATACGCATGTGCAGCCTGTACCCCGCACAGGTGATCGGTTTGCAGCATGAACTTGGACGGATAGAAAAAGGATTCCAGTCGAAAATGGTTGTACTCAACGAGTGGAACGATGTGATCCGTTTGATCGATTAAGAAAATTTTAAACCGAAGCTTCCCTGATCGCTTCCTCTTCTTTTTTCCACTGGCGGCTGTCCAGCCAAAAAGTGCCAAAAGGAATAATGGAAGAGATAAAAGCTTTGATCAGCCAGGACCAGTCCTTTTTATATTCTCTTTTTACTTCCCACGCCATTATAACAAAGGCAACAAAAAGCAACCCGTGTAGACCACCGACGATCGTCACTGCCATAGGCATACCGCCCCAATATTTCAGTGGCATGGCGATAAACAGCAGCACTATAAATGAAACACCTTCGATAAAGGCAATTTTTCTGAACCAGTTAAATGTTTTCGTAGACATGATTGATGTATGGAGATTAAAATGCTAAAATTCGATGCTCAATAGTTCACAACCTGCTCCTCAATGGTCTCGGGAATTTCCCGCCATTCATATTGCTGGTTGCGAAGTTGCGGTTCAAACCCGGCTTCGCGGATTGCATCCTGGATGGTTTTGTAAGTAAAACGGTGAGGCGCGCCTGCTGCACTCACCACGTTTTCTTCGATCATGATCGATCCAAAATCATTGGCACCGCTATGCAGGCAAACCTGGGCGGTTTGTTTTCCAACCGTAAGCCAGGAGGCCTGGATGTTTTTTATATTGGGCAACATGATCCGGCTCAATGCGATCATGCGGATGTATTCATCAGCTGTCGTGAGATTATGCACACCACGGATCTTCGCCAACAGGGTATCTACATCCTGGAAGGTCCAGGGTATAAAGGCCAGGAATCCTTTCGCGTTCTCAGGTTTGCGACTTTGCACTTCCCTGATCTTTACAAAGTGTTCAAACCTTTCCTCTATTGTTTCCACATGACCAAACATCATAGTCGCCGAAGTAGTGATATGAAGTTTATGCGCTTCATGCATGATATCAAGCCATTCCTGGGCGCCGCATTTTCCTTTCGAGATCAGGCGTCTTACCCTGTCAACAAGAATTTCGGCACCGGCGCCAGGCAGTGAATCCATACCGGCTTCCTTCAGGGCTGTTAATACTTCACGATGTGTACTTTTTTCAAGCTTGGTGATATGTGCCACTTCGGGTGGGCCCAGGGCATGCAGGCGGATATCCGGGAATTCATTCTTTATTTGACGGAATGTATCTACATAAAATTGAAGACCCAGTTCAGGGTGATGGCCACCCTGCAGGAGCAATTGATCGCCGCCATATTTTAAGGTCTCTTCAATTTTTTTGCGATAGGTGGGCATATCAGTGATATATGCCTCTGGATGACCGGGTATGCGATAGAAATTGCAGAATTTACAATTTGCGATACAGACATTGGTAGTATTAACATTGCGGTCGATTTGCCAGGTTACTTTTCCATGCGGCACCTGCTTTTTTCGCAGTTCGTCGGCAACAAACATCAATTCGGCCAGCGGAGCATGTTGATAGAGGTAAATGCCTTCTTCTATAGATAAAAATTCAAACTTTGCTGCACGTTCCAAAAGGCTTTGTAGTTCCATTATCTGGTGTTTTCATGTTGAGATAGCCAGCCAACCGGGCATTCACGCGAAAATACAACCGAATAGCAACAAAACAGATGAACGGTTTTGAATTGGGCGGCCAAACAAGTAAATTTAGTAATATATGATCCCGGTTTGCGTCAATTTCAACGATTTTGTTGTCTTTACCGGGTCATTCACATAAGAAACAGTTCGTTCCATCCATATGAAAAAGAAGAAACTTCCGTTGTTGTTGACTTTCCTGTTATCGGCCTCCATATTGAAGGCACAGGAAGAGTTCATTGAACCTGTTTCGCGCCTACTCACTACCATTTCTTTCACCCAGGTCACCGGCGGAGTGGTCATACTAAAAGCCCAGTTGGATGATTTTCCCGATACCCTCAATTTCATCCTGGATAGTGGCAGCAGCGGTATTTCGCTGGATTCATCGACGGTTGCCTATTTTAAATTGGTACCGGAAGAGTCGGACCGGACGATCCGCGGCATTGCAGGAATAAGAAAAGTTGGTTTTTTGTACAATCGTAAACTAAGGTTTCCCAATCTTACCGTTGACAGTCTCAATTTTCACGTCAATGATTATTCGGTACTCACCAGTGTGTATGGTGAACAGGTGGATGGCATCATCGGGTATTCCCTGCTTAGCCGTTATATAATCAAGATCAATTACGACAGCCTGAAAATAGATATTTGCAGTAAGGGTACGCTGCGCTATCCAAAGGGAGGTTTTCTTTTCCGGCCCATCCTTAGCACACTCCCGGTGCAAACGGCCAGGATAAAAGATGAATCAGAACACAGGGCCCGGTTCCTGCATGATATTGGAGCCGGCGTATGCCTGATGTTATCGGAGGATTTTGTATACGACAGCATGTTGTTACGAAAAAAAAGAAAGCTTTGGCCAAAAGACGGGGAAGGCATTGGCGGAAAAATTTCGATGAATCTCACCGTCATCAAAGAGTTGAAACTGGGCCCGTATAAATTCCGCAATATCCCTACATATATTTTTGACGATGCGTATAATGTAACCTCATATCCCTACCTGGGTGGTCTGATCGGTAATGATATTCTCCGCCGTTTCAATGTCATATTCAATTATCCCAAAAGGGATATTCACATGATACCCAACTCACATTACCGCGATCCCTTCGATTATTCATACACGGGGATAGAGTTGTACCTGATCAATGGTCAGATCGAGCTGGGCACGGTTGCCAAAGGTTCACCGGCAGAAGAAGCCGGGTTGATGGAAGGCGATGTGGTTGTTGGGGTCAACGGTGATTTTACACAGAATTTCCAGCGGTATAAAAACCTGCTCCTTTCCGCCAATACCAAAGTTAAACTCATCATTCGCCGCCAGGGCGAGTTGATTCAGACTGATCTGAAAGTGAAAAGCATTTTCTGATAATGCTGGCTCACGGGTGGCCCTTTATCACTCCCGCACCGAATCTCCCTATAGTTCAATAAATTTGACGCCTGCTTGGCAGGAAATAAACTTTAGTTTTCAATTTCTGTTACATAATCTATGATACATTTCGAACGATTTACATTGTCCAACGGACTGCGCGTGATCGTACACCAGGATCTGTCAACTCCCATGGCTGTGATGGATATCATGTACGATGTAGGTGCACGTGACGAGGATCCGGACCGCACAGGGTTTGCTCATTTATTTGAACACCTGATGTTTGGCGGTTCGGTGAATATTCCGAGTTATGACGAGCCGCTGCAAATGGCCGGCGGAGAAAATAATGCCTATACCACCAACGATCTTACCAATTATTATTTACAGGTGCCTGTGGAAAATCTCGAGACTGCTTTCTGGCTGGAGAGTGATCGCATGTTATCGCTGGCATTTGCGGAGAAAAGCCTCGAGGTACAAAGAAAAGTGGTGATCGAGGAATTCAAAGAGCATTATCTCAACAAGCCTTATGGCGATGCATGGCATAAGTTGCGGGAGTTGGCCTATAAGAAACATCCCTATCGCTGGATGACAATTGGGAAAGAGCTTTCACATATTGAAACTGCGCAACTCGAAGAAGTAAAAAAATTTTTCTTTAAATATTACCGACCGGTCAATGCCATTATGGTGGTTGCCGGAAATGTGACCGTCGGGAAGGTAAGGGAACTGGCAGAAAAATGGTTTTCGGATATCCCTGCCGGTGAAAAATACCAGCGGAATCTTCCCCAGGAACCCGAACAAAAGGAAGCCCGCCGACTGGAAGTGAAAGGCGCTGTACCTCTTGACGCATTTTATAAATGCTGGCATATTTCCTCGCGCCTCGACAAGCGATATTATATCGCTGATCTTCTCTCGGAAATCCTGAGTGGGGGTGGTTCATCAAGACTATACCAGTCGCTGGTGAAAGA
>JAEYVW010000233.1 GCA_023429365.1 Bacteroidota bacterium | reverse complement strand
CCCGACCCCTGGTATCCCGGGTGACAATTCTCCCTCCATCAAGCCAGCACTACCTGTCGTGTAAACTATTTTACCATTGATAAGCTGTAAATTTATTTTACCATCTATGTTTCAAAACAGGGGACTTTTAAAATATAAGCTGCACCATGTATTCTTCTGGATGCTGGTTTTTGGCACCTGGTATTTTCTTCGTTACGAAGATTACCGGGAGCCGGGAATGGCTTTTAAAGTTACACTGCTCAAGGTAATAGATCTGGCCGCAATGATCTACATCACCAACTATGTGCTTCTTCCACAGCTGTTTTACAAAAAAAGGTATGTATTGTTCGTGGTATGCCTGGTTCTTTTGGTAGTAAGTAGCAGCATACTCAAAATGAATATCCAGGGCAGGATCATGAATATGCCGGCACTTTATAATCTGTCGGGCGACCTGAAACAACGGATCTACGATAACATGATCCCCCATTTCTTCCTGGTTATTGCGGGCGCGGCGGTAAAACTGATGATCGATTACAGTCGACTGCAGCAGAAAATGGCGGAGATCGCAAAGGAAAAAGCAGAAGCTGAGCTGAACTTCCTAAAATCCCAGATCAATCCTCATTTTCTGTTTAATTCACTTAATTCGGTTTACTTCCTGATCGATAAAAATAATACGGCAGCCAGGGCCTCACTTCATAAGTTTTCAGACATGCTCCGTTACCAGCTCTATGAAGCAAATGGGGCCAAAATTCCGGTAGAACGGGAAATTGCTTATCTGGAGGATTACGTGGGTTTGCAAAAATTACGCAAAGAAGAGGACTACGCAGTTTCCCTGACTTACACAGATAAGGTAAAAGGATTTCTGATCGAGCCATTGTTGCTGATCCCATTTGTGGAGAATGCCTTTAAACATGCGGCTCCCGATGCTGAAAAAAATAACTTTATCACCCTGCAACTGGACAGGAAAAATGGCGAGTTCATTTTTAATGCGACCAATTCAAAAGGCCGCGAAAAAGCAACTGATCCGTTTAGCGGAATCGGACTGACCAATGTAAAAAGAAGACTGGAGCTTTTATATCCCGGCAAACATGAATTGAATATACATAACGGGGAACATGTCTACAGGGTAGAAATGAAACTGAGGGTTTCCTGATTCACCCCGACCCCTGAACGATAATTTTAATTGCTTAACGAGCTTATTAATATGAAAATAAAATGTATCATAATAGATGATGAACCCCTTGCCAGGAAAGGCCTGAGGGAATACATCACGGAAATCGATTTCCTGGAGCTTGTGGGTGAGTTTGATAACCCGGTCAAAGCAACTGTAACACTGGCAAAAATCGAGATACAGCTTATACTACTGGATATTCAAATGCCAAAGATCACGGGTATTGACTTCTTAAAATCGCTAAGAACTGCACCTCCTGTTATCTTCACAACGGCTTATCCACAGTTTGCCATCGATGGTTATGAACTGAACGCCCTCGACTATCTTGTAAAACCAATTTCATTTGACCGCTTTTTGAAAGCAGCCCTGAAAGCCCGGGAATATTATGAGCTAAGAGAGAAAAACAGTGCTACCCGGTCGGCGGACAAAGCCGGTTTCTTTTTTATTAAAGCGGATAATAAGCTGGTAAAGATCTCACTCGATGATTTAAGATTTGTAGAGGCACTGCAAAATTATGTTGTGGTACATACCCGTGACAAGAAATATATCACTTACCTGACGTTTAAAGCAGTGGAGGAGTACCTTCCAGCCGACAGGTTTATTAAAACGCATAAATCTTATATTATCGCTGCAGATAAGATTGAAAGTATTGAAGGCAATACGATCAGGATCGGGGCAAACGACATTCCAATCAGCCGCAACCTGAAAGAAGAAGTACTGGAAAAGCTTTTGAATGGAAAGTTTCTTAAACGATGAATGAACGAACGTATCGGATCCAAACAATCAAGGCCTATTCGTACCCCTCGACTTTCACAATTTCTCCATAGTCTACAAATAACTCAGAGCCCGCGGAAATGTCAACGATAGCTTCGAAATACTCACCATCATTAACAGAAATAATATTGGGAGCAGACGAGTGATTGAGATAGTTTACCAGGTCCATGATCTTAAAACCATAATCTGGTACAAAATAATCTTCATCATCATAAAGGCAATATGTTTCTACCAGGGAGCGAGAATGTACGGGAAGTTTTTCCACCTCATGAATGGGCAGCCTGATCCAGTTGCCCTCATTCCTTGAAAATATAGCCCGACAACCTTTAGGAATATCGGTGATGGCAAAAACACCGATGCCGTGGACCGTAGAAGGCTTTAATGCAACAAAAGTTTCCGATGAAAGCTCCCGTAGAAGTTCTTCCTTCGTCATACGTAAAAATAAATGAGGTGAAAACTAGCTGCCCCGTTGTGAACCGGTATTAGATTGTTTGGAAACAAAACCCGTGGATTTAGGTTTCTGTATAAACTTAGAACCACCTTTGTCATTGGCAGCAGTATTAGCTTTCTTTTTGTCTTTCTTTTGGCCCTTTTTATTCTGCTGGTTCAGTAGTGACATAGCATTAGGATTTATTAATTGTAAATATAAAAAAATAATCAAAACCCTGCTAGCCTCGCTGCTTTTCAAGGCGCAAATTATGCCGGATCACATCCCAGTATTCTTTACCATACGAAACAAGGATTTCCGAACCGGCGGGAATATCCCGGGTTGCTTCTATAAATACCTTGTAGTTTTCTTCCGTATAAACCGCGTTGTTGGTCATACCTTTTACTTTCTGCAATCCCCGGGCATCGTTTGCGTACCTGCCTAATGCCTTGGAATATGTCCGCGCATCGATGACGTGGTTGCGGTCGATATAATAGATATAACCATTCTTTCCATCGTCGTGATTGACCTCTTTCCAGGTTGTCATCTTCCCTTTATACTCGACGATACGCGTTCCCTTAAGAATAAACTTTTTCGTGAACAGACCCATACCCGAGCCGGGTATTGTTGACTTTTTTATATAAAGTTGCTTTTCTAATAGTGCCATAGTTCCTGTTGTTACGGTGGGCGAAGGTAATAGGTTCTGAAGTAATAAATCGAATAAAAGGCAAGAGTGGTACTTTTGAGACGCGGTAGATAGACCAACGTGGAAAATTGTCGACAGAATCGCCGGTTTGATAGATCTTTTACCGCAATTTCCAAATAGGTAAGATTTTTGAAGCTTTGTTGATACATTTCTAAAATCAAAATCAAATAATATGAAACTTTTATCATTTTCAAGGCTGGCTGTTTGCACGCTGGCGATTGGTTTTATCGGGTATAGCTGTAACAATGAAAATACCAGCAGCGATGAAAACACCGATACGACCACAACAATCAGCGATGCAGCACATGCCGATATGAATATGGCGGGAGATACCGCTACTGTAGCACTTGTTGAAAAAGCGGAAGCCGTTCTCACCGGCACCTATCCCGACACGGCTTTAAGCGGTACCGCGAAGTTTGAAACAGGTAGTGATGGGAAGGTAAAAATGAATATCGAAATTACAGTTGCTGCTAAAGCTGGTAAAGAAGTTGCCGTGCATATCCACGAACATGGCGATTGCAGCGATAACGGTAAAATGGCGCATGGTCACTGGAATCCTACCAATGCACAACATGGTAAATGGGGCAGTGACAGTTTTCATTCCGGCGATATAGGTAATATAAAACTGGATTCAAAAGGCAAAGGTTCAGTAACGATCGAAACCGATCTGTGGACCCTGGGCGGTGCTCCTGGTAAAAATATCCTGGGTAAAGCCATCATTGTGCATGGTGGTGTGGATGATTTCAAGACCCAGCCAACCGGCGATGCTGGTTCAAGGATCGGATGTGGCGTAATTAAGTAAGCAAGATTTAAGTATTCTGAAGCCCGGCAGAGAAATCAATCTGTGGAATCCGTGTAATCCGTGGCTAAATCCCCCGCCACCAGGCAGGGTACAAATAACAAGGGACAAAGTGCATAAGAATCAACCTGGCACTATGTCCCTTTTTTTGTTTTTCTATCAATAAAATAGAGATTCTGAATCTTAAAATCCTCTTTTCTCCGCTTTTCCTTTTATTACATAACCGTTGAAAGAAATGCCCTGCCTGTTGGTGCTATTAACGCGCAATGAAGCTCGGCCATTGTCAAAAATGGTGAAATATAGCGCTTGTACGTCCCTGGCATCTTTTGGAGT
>JAEYVW010000201.1 GCA_023429365.1 Bacteroidota bacterium | reverse complement strand
AAAAAAGTTTTCGAGCAATGGAAGACATCGGATACCGCAGCGCTATTAAGCAACCTGCAAAAGAATGAGGAACTAAAGGCTGTTTTGCTGGAAGAAACACCCTGGGTGCTACAGGCAAAAAGCGAATCGGAACAAAAAAGAAATATCGCCTTGCTGTTTGATATGGCGCGTATGAGCCGGGAACTTAACGGCTCATATGAAAAGCTAAAACAAATGCAAAGCAGTAATGGCGGTTTTGTATGGTTCAAAGGCGGCCCGGATGATCGTTATATGACGCAATACATTGTTACCGGCATCGGGCATTTGAAAAACCTAAATGCTTTTGCGGATGGACAAAAACCAAAACTCGATGAGATACTGGCGCAGGCAATACCTTATCTCGATAGAAAAATACAAGAGGATTACGACAAGCTGATCAAAGACAAAACCGATCTGAAAAAATATACCCCCGGATATAGTGAAGTTCAGTATCTCTACATGCGAAGCTTCTTCCCGGAACTGGCTATTCCAGCTGCTTCCAGGAAAGCTTATGACTATTTCCGTCAAAGGTCACAGCTGACCTGGACCAAACAGAATAAATACATGCAAGGCATGCTGGTGCTGGCACTTGGACGTACCAGTGATTCCAAAACCCCAGCTGCTATCCTGAAGTCTTTAAAAGAAACGGCAATCATTCATGATGAACTTGGAATGTATTGGAAGGATGCACGCCGGGGATGGTTCTGGTACGAAGCGCCGATCGAGCGGCAGGCGTTGCTTATCGAAGCCTTCCAGGAAATTGGTAAAGACATAAAGACTGCCGATGAATTGCGAACCTGGTTATTAAAGAACAAACAAACCAATCGCTGGGAATCGACCAAGGCAACAGCCGAAGCCTGCTACGCCCTGCTGTTGCAGGGTACAGACTGGTTGCAAACTGAACCTCTTGTCGACATCAAATTTGGAACAACCACACTGAGTTCAGCAGACAACAAACAGGAAGCCGGAACCGGTTATTTCAAAACGACGATTGATGGAAAGGATGTAAAACCTGCGATGGGTAATATTTCTGTCACAGTTAGTACACCCGCGAATAATGGATCAACAACCCAACCATCCTGGGGAGGCGTCTATTGGCAGTATTTTGAAGATCTCGATAAAATTACCACGGCAGCCACCCCACTCAGCCTGGTTAAAAAATTATTCGTTGAGAAAAATACCGACCGTGGACCTGTACTGACACCGGTCAATGAGGGTGATATATTAAAGGTGGGTGATAAAATAAAAGTCCGGGTCGAATTGCGGGTGGACCGCGATATGGAATATGTTCACATGAAAGATATGCGGGCATCCGCGCTGGAACCCGTGAATGTGCTTAGCAGTTACAAATGGCAGGGCGGCCTTGGTTATTATGAAACAACCAAAGACGCCAGCACAAATTTCTTTTTCAATTATCTCCGAAAGGGCACATATGTATTCGAATACCCGCTGTTTGTTACACATGCCGGTGATTTCAGCAACGGTATTACCAGTATTCAGTGCATGTATGCACCCGAATTTAGTGCGCATAGTGAGGGAGTAAGGATAACTATTGAATAATTTTAAATTAAAAAATTGCCTGTAGAACACTTAAAGGAATATGGAAACAAGGTATCTGATCATTGGACAGGGCATTAGTGGCAGTTTTCTTTCTTATTATCTAAAAAAAGAAAAACAGGATTTTCTTGTCATTGACAATAATGATCCCAACGCTCCATCGAAACTGGCGGCAGGTATTATCAATCCTGTTACCGGTCGAAGGCTGGTGACGGTTTGGATGGTGGACGAAGTGTTACCATTTGCCTGGAAAGCCTACCAGGAAATCGGCCAGGAACTGGGTATAGAGGCGATTTCTCAAAAGAATATCATCGATTTTTTCCCCAACCCCTTTATGCGGGAAAATTTCCTTCAAAAAATCGAGACAGGTGATCCATATGTTCATACTTACCCCGAGCAAAATCATTTCAACAACTACTTTAATTACGAATTTGGCTGTGGTGAGATCAGGCCGGCTTATACCGCACATCTCGAAACATTAATACCATCCTGGCGAGAGCAACTTAAGACTGATGGAAATTTGCTGGAAGAAGTATTTGATATCACACAATTAAAAGTGGAATCGCAGCGTATAACTTATAAAAATATTACGGCTGAAAAGATCTTCTTTTGCGACGGGCCTTACGGTATCAATAATCCTTATTTCACACAACTTCCATTTGCTCCTAATAAAGGAGAAGCCCTGGTGGCGCATATACCCGGCCTGCCCGTCCAGCATATTTATAAAAAGGGATTGATGATGGTACCGATGATCGAAGAGGAACTGTTTTGGATCGGCGCCAGCTATATCTGGGACTTCGACGATGCCGGTCCGACGGAATCCTTTCGCATCAATACGGAACAGGCATTAAAGCAATGGCTAAAAATTCCATTTACCATCACAGAACACAGGTCAGGGTTGCGACCTGCCACCCTAGAGCGACGTCCTTTTGTGGGTTTACATCCGCAACATACTTCAGTGGGAATATTAAATGGCATGGGAACAAAAGGATGCTCGCTGGCGCCATTTTTTGCAAAGCAACTCACCGACCACCTGCTCTATGAAGAACCGATAGCCAGGGACGCAGATGTCAAAAGATTCACGAAAATACTATCCCGTTTTTGACTCGGGGATGCTGGCTATGCAGGCAAAACAGCCATGCGTTTTTTCTTATTGTAAGCTTTAATAAACCGGCGGCAACGATAAATAAGGTACAGGGTTAACATGTTTCGGGTTTAAGAAGTTTAGTTTTCGTTATAGGGTCCTGGTTCAAT
>JAEYVW010000125.1 GCA_023429365.1 Bacteroidota bacterium | reverse complement strand
ATTGACCTTGGAAAAAAACTGCCACCGCTGGAGGAAGAGTTTAAGAAGGATGAGAATAAGGTCCGCGGCTGTCAGTCCACGGTTTGGCTTGTAGCCGACTATAACGATGGGAGAGTGTTTTACAAAGCCGAAAGTGATGCTGTGATCGTGAAAGGTTTGATTAGTATGTTGATTCGGGTTTTATCGGGACACACACCTGATGAGATCATCAACGCGAAACTGGACTTTATCCGGGAGATAGGCATGACCACACACCTGGCACAAACCCGCTCAAATGGTTTGCTGGCGATGGTGAAGCAAATGAAAAATTTCGCATTGGCCTATAAATTAAAGAACACTGCAAAAATTTAAGCTGATGGAAACCCAAGAAATGAAGCAGAAGGTGATCGAGTGCCTGCAAACGATATATGATCCGGAGATCCCGGTGAATATCTGGGAGCTGGGTTTGATCTATGAAGTGGAAGTGTTGCCGCTCAATAATGTACAGATCGTGATGACACTTACCTCACCCGCCTGCCCGGCCGCACAATCCATACCAGTAGAAATAGACCAGAAAGTAAGGCAGATAGAAGGGGTGAATGATGTTCATGTAGCCGTGACCTGGACTCCGCCATGGAATAAAAGCATGATGTCCGAAGCTGCCCAATTGGAATTGGGAATGTTATAAAAAACGATTGACCAGTATGAAAATCACCGCACAGGAAGAATATGGATTGCGTATACTGATCCGCATCGCCAGGAATGATCAGGGTATGAGCATACCCCAGCTTAGCGAATCGGAGGGACTGAGCGAGCACTATGTGGCTAAGCTTACCCGTGTGCTTCGCCTGGCTGGATTTTTGAATAGCACGCCGGGATATAAAGGCGGATATGTGTTGGCTATGCCTGCTAACAAAATCAATATAAACAAGGTGTTGAAAGCACTTGGCGGACCATTGTTTCACAGCGAATTTTGTGGAATGCACGCAGGAAACCTCAAACTCTGTACAAACTCAGTAGAATGTTCCGCACGCTCACTCTGGCAGATGATCCAGTTCAGTGTTGACCAGCTTTTGGACCGGATTACGCTTCATGACCTGGTAAATTCGGGGCAAAAATCAAGTGACGACCTGAGGTTGATTCTTCGGGAAAGTAATAAAATTGTTCTCCCTGAGTAAGGCAGACTTTCTGGCCCTGCAAGAGCACCTGTAATGTTCTCCAAATTTCAAAAAATCACTCCCCCTTAAGAAAAAGTTTTCCGCGACCCTGTTTTTAAAGGTTTAATCAAAGCCAAAATATTTTTTTTCTACTGCAAACTGCATCGTAAATCAACTATAATTGGCAGATGTCGCCAATAGTCCACATTTATTCGAATAATATATAACGCTGTCGTCTTAACGTGGTGTCATGTCAACTTTTATATCTTCTTAAAATGTTTCATACCTGGCGGGAAGTATAAGGGTATCTTTTTTAATAGTAGAATTTCAGGAAGCCGGGATCGTAACTTTTCCAGCTTAACACGATGGTATTTTGTGCAAACTGGTTCTAAATAACTGGAACAAGTCATAGTTCCTTTTACTTTTTTTATGATTCATGGTACCCATACTTTTAACGCATAAAAAAATCATAAACTTATGAAAACAAAATTTCCGATCCTGTCCCTCGGTGTAGTGATGATGTTCGCCGCCGCATGGACTTCTCCGGGAAATCAGATGATGACTTCCAAATCAGAAAGCCATTCATCCATTGCTTCCACTAAGCCTGCAGGTGGTTTTTCTTTTTTCCGTACGCACAGGCAGGGAAAAGGCATTGCCGCAACCTGGGGCCTTAAATCTGAATCCGCAACCGTTGGTTTCAGACTTGAGAAAACATATGAAGATCCCAACGATGAATATGCCGTTTGGGAAGAAGTTGCATATGTAGCCTGCACGGGCAGCCGCAGCTATAAAAACATTGATAATAATGTTTATCCCGGAAATATCAGTTATCGGGTGGTGGCGCAAAAAGCCGATGGTACTGCAGGCGAAGTCGCGATTTCCATGGTCCGTATCGTTAGTCATTAACTATTGATTGAAGAGTTACCGTTGTACCTGGTGTACACGGTAATTCTTTTACCAGGTTTACCCAACAGCAAAACTGTTCTATGAAAACAACTCTACTAACTGCACTTTTTTTTCTGTTAAGCTTTGCCGGCTATGCCCAGATAACCACACCGATCGTGAAAGCGAGATTTGGTGTGGACGCGGACCTGCGTGCAAATTTTTTTGACGGAAATATTTCTTCCGGTAATGACGACTGGTTCAACAATGGAACCGCCGGAACCGGGGAATTTGTTATAGATACTTCAGGCGCCGCAGCTATGATTGCTGAATATAACGCCGATGTATCTCCGTGGACCAAGCGTATGAGGTCGTTTTATCGCGGTATGAGTAAACCTCCTTTTAGCGTAGTAAGCAACAGGCTTTGGCTGGATGCCTTTTTCGTCAGGGATTATCACGGCACTGATACAACTGTATACACATCGGGTGCAGATAAAAATGGAATGAGTCCTGCCGCATGGACCGGCGGTATCCAGGGAATTCCTGATAAAAATGATATTCTTGATACTTACGTACATGTAAGAAGAGCCGGCCCTAACACCACCGACTCTTTGTGGATGTTTGGCGCTTTATCACTTGACAATACCACCGGTAACAGGTACTTCGATTTCGAAATGTACCAGACAGACATTTATTATGATCGCCCTTCGGGAAAATTCTATGGATATGGACCTGATGCCGGACATACAAGCTGGAAGTTCGATGCTGCGGGAAATATTCTTTCCCCGGGCGACATTATTTTTAATGGTGAGTTTCAAAGCGGCTCATTAACTAAAATAGAAGCAAGGATCTGGGTAAAAAGAACCGACTGGCAAAATATAACACCCGCTACATTTAACTGGGGCACCTTGTTTGACGGTAGCGGGGCTGGTTCCGAGTATGGTTATGCCAGTATCTCGCCCAATACACTTGGCGCTTTCTATACAGGACTTGGCAGCGTGAATAATGCATGGGCTGGTCCTTTTGGCCTGGTGTTGCAGGATAATAGTCTTGCATATACCAATCCCGGACCTGCATCTACAACAAACAGTAAATATATAGCCAGTCAATTCATTGAATTCTCTGTAAACCTTACAAAGCTGGGACTCGATCCGGTCACACTCCTGGGTGGAGATATTTGCGGCACTCCCTTTAATCGAATTATCATCAAGACCCGGGCATCTGCTTCATTCACTGCCGAGCTAAAGGATTTTGTCGCGCCAACCGATCTTTTCCTCGCACCACGGGCAATAGCACTGACGGAAACGCCTTTCATCTGCGACGACGGTACTAATATTGCTGAAATTTATGTCACTAACCCGTTGCCTACATCTTTTTATCAATGGACAACACCTGATGGAAACATCGTCACCAACCCTGCAACAGGTCCTTCAATTATAGTCGACCAGCCCGGTACCTACATCGTGACACATTTTTTAACAGAGGGTTGTAATATATATGCAACCGATACTGTTTTAGTGCAGCCGTTTTCAACCTGCGATGTCTTGGAGAATGTAGTGGTGAATTTCAAAGGCGCAGTGGATGGAAATAAAGCCATGCTCGATTGGCGGGTGGTCAATAACCTCAAAGTGGGGTATTTTGAAGTAGAACGAAGTTTAGACGGAGTCAATTTCCAATCAGTGGCCCGGGTCAACAGAAAGGAGCCGGCGATAGATGATGAAGTTTATGGGTACATAGAAAGCGTCGCTGATAAAGCATTTGAGCATATATATTATCGCATTAAGATTGTGTCCGGAAACAAAATTAAGTACAGCAATATTGTTACAATAATGTTCGAGCCGGTAACCAAAACAGAAGTTACTGTCTTTCCGAACCCGGTTCGGGATATGGCCATGTTGCAGGTTTCAGCATCCAGGAATGGATTAATGAAGGCAGAAGTATACGACGCGACAGGTAAGCGGGTAAGATCAGTTTCCTATTTTGTAAGAATGGGTGGAAATGTCGTTAGTTTAGGAGATTTTCAACAGTTGCCTGATGGGATCTATTTTGTTTCGATAATGATAGATGATGAACTTATAAAGCAAAAAATGTTGATTTCACGAAAAAAGGCAAAGTAGATCCGGGGTTTCAGTAAGCGACCATTCCGGTTAACTTAAAGAAGTTGGACTACTTTGCCCTTGATTATGTTAGAATAACCTGTTGTTGTTAGTTTTTGCTGACAACGATTTTTTCAACAACCTGTGTCCTGGTCTGCGTGTTAGAAACACGGAGGTGATAAACACCAGGGGTGAGGTTATCAACCTGCATGTTGTTTCTCAAATTTTTCCATTGTTTTACAACACGGCCGGTCATGTCAACAAGGATCACATCATAAAGATCGTTTGAAGCAGCAAATACAACCTTCACACTTCCGTTAGTGCTGGGATTGGGGTAAACGATCACCCTTGATTTTTGACTTTCACCCCCAACAGACCTGATTTCACTGTATTTATAGTCGCCATTGAAATCTGTCTGTTTTAAGCGATAATATGTAACGCCTGGGTTATTGTTGATGTCTTCGTAGCGGTAGGTCAATTTGGAATTGCTGTTTCCACCGGGTGCCTGGGTTGGAATAAACGCCAGTTCGGTCCATACACCGTTGATCTCGCGCTCTACTGCAAAACCATTGTTGTTGAGTTCAGTACTTGTCTCCCATAGCAAACTAACTACCGATGCTTCTCTTTTTACAAAGAAGGAAGTAAAAGACACAGGAAGCGTAGCGCAACCAAGTGTATTGATATTCGCTTTGGTAATCGTGACAGTAGCAGCGCCTGGTGCAGACGCGGTTGCCCGAACGATGACAGGAACATCATCATATTGCGACTGATTTGAGTATGGCGCATACGACATGCCGTTAAAGAAAAGCTTGGTGCTCGGCGCCAAAACGATCGGGTTGGGAAGAGCCGGGCTCAAGGCGCTGCTGATATCGATATCACCGGCGTCGATTGTATTGTTCAGGTTTACATCCAGGAATACAGATGTAACAACTGATTCGGTCAGTGAAGCATGGCCATTTTCTAAAGCCAGGTTCAATAAGCGGGGTTTAGCGCATTGTTTAAAGCCTGTAATTATCGGATCGTTAAACAAAATGGTAATGATACCATCATTTTCACAGTGTACCACCTGGCTAAGGTCAGACTGGCTTGCCCAAACATCACCTTTAACTGTCACCGGAACATCGCAGGTAGAAAAATTAATGACTACGTTGGTCAGCGTGTATAGCGTTCCTGTTTTTGTAAAATTAATGCCTGAGTATTTAACCGCCACTGAAGGGTCGGTTGGGTACTGGTTATACAATGCTGCTGTATTCTTACCTGGATCTACGATCGCCAGTGTAGCGATGGCATTTGCAAGCTGTGCGGCAGTTGGGGGATTTGTATAAGTAATATTCGGGTAGTTGTTGACGGGCGCTGTTTCCCACAGATGTATAAAAGCGTATTTATTTCCGTTATTAAAAGAACCTGTAAAGCTGATATCCAGCGTGGCCTGGCAACCCGCGCTACTGCTTGTAACGTTCCGGACTACAATCTGCAGGTTAGAAACCGTACACTGCGCATCTGCTTTCATGAACCCTGCAGCTATAAGCAGAAGAATAGGGAGTAGAATTTTCTTCATAACATTTGTTTTATTAGGGACGATAATTAATTGCTTCTTGACGCTGGATATTATCCATGGTCCGGTTTACAAGGCTGGGAGATAGAATCGGTCACAAAGCTTCGCTTTCTGCAAAACAGGGACTGATTTGCATTGGCAGCATGCCAAACTAAACTCTTATAAAATTGGATTTGGGTACGGCTTTTTCAAAAGAAGCGGCCAGGTTAGGCCAGGAAGATAGGGCAAACGTATAAAATAGTTTTTTTGTTTACAAGCCTTTTTGCGGATTTTTTCGAAGTAGTTTAACGGATTTTTTCGGTTTTTATCTAAGTAATTGTCCGGCAACACAAGATTCTTCAAGAAATAGGCAAAAAGCAGGCGCCTGGAAATGGGTTAGCTGGTGAAATCCACATTACAGTTTCGTAGGAGTGGCTTATTTAACAACCAATCAACGGTTGATCAATAGGCCATCTGGTTTTTATTGTATTTATTGCGGTATTCAACAGGCGATAATCCTACGATCTTCTTAAAAACGGTCCTGAATGCCTTGATATCTGAATAACCAACTTCATACATCACCTCGCTTACATTCATGCGGGTCGTTTCAAATTTTTTCTTGGCCGCTTCGATCTTGACACGCTGGATATATTCTGCAGGTGAGTTGTTAGTAGCTTTTTTAAATCTTCTTTCAAAGTGACGCCGGCCGATGGTAAACCTGGTTGCCAGCT
>JAEYVW010000116.1 GCA_023429365.1 Bacteroidota bacterium | reverse complement strand
GTAAGTGCAAAAGTGGTTTTTGCAGGACTTTCAGGCCATTGATCCACATTTTGGCCGGAGAAAAAGTATGCATCCAGGTAATGATGCCGATACATTGATGATCCGCATTGGCTGCTATGCAAATTTTATAAACCTCTTCGGTTGATTTAACAACTGGCTTAAAGACGATATTAACCGGCACCACTTCAGATGAATCCAGGAAAACTGCTATCTCCTGCGAATGAGCAGCAACCTGTTTTAAAGTTTCTTCGCCGTATAAATGCTGGCTGCCAGTTATAAACCAAACCTCCAGGCCCTTGAAATTTTTCATGATAATGTTTGCTGAAGTTTCGTCTACCTGACTGAGAATTTGTAGATCGTTGTTTGCTTATACGTTTCTCCGGGTTCCAAAATGGTGTCGGGGAAACCTTTCTGGTTGGGACTATCGGGATAATGCTGGGTCTCCAGGCATAAACCGGCGTGTTTTACATATCGCTGGCTGCCTTTTGTTCCGCTGAGCGTGCCATCGAGGAAATTACCCGAATAGAACTGCATGCCTGGCTCGGTAGTAAACACTTCCATCAGGCGGCCGGTGCCTGGATCATAGAGTGAAGCAACTTTTTCGAGTTGGTTCTCTTTTTTATTTAGCACCCAGTTATGATCATAACCTCCTTTGACCTGTGCAATATCACGACCGATCGGTTTCTCTTTGTTGAAATCCATCGCGGCGTCATTTGTTACCGCGGTATTTCCCGTTGGGATCAACACATCATTTACCGCAGTAAACTCATTCGCATTGATCCATAAATGATGATTTAAAATAGTAGAGTCACGACCAGCGGATAAATTAAAATAGGCGTGGTTGGTAAGGTTCACCGGGGTGGGTTTATCTGTGGTGGCCGTATAATCTATTTGCAGGGCATTGTCACTGGTTAGCGTGTACAGTACCTCTACATTCAATTGGCCCGGGTAACCTTCCTCGCCATCTTTACTTTGGTAGGTCAGTTTCAAACTGCTGTCTCCGGGTAGTTTTTCAATTTGCCAGTTCACTTTATCAAACCCTTTTAAACCACCATGCAGGCTATTACCATTGTTGTTGGCGGCAAGGGTGTAGGTTTTGCCGTTCAGGGTAAACTTAGCATTGGCGATCCGGTTCGCATATCGGCCTACGAGCGAACCGATATAAGGATTATTGTTTTGCAAATAGCCATCAAGCGATTCAAAGCCCAAGACCACATCACCCGACTGCCCATCTTTGCCGGGTGTAACCAATTTAGTAATAGCGCCACCATAATTAATGATGGAGACCTGTACACCATTCCCATTACTGATCGTGTATTCAGTGACGGGCGCTCCTTCGTAGCTGCCGAAAGATTTTTCGGTGACAGTTGTCTTGTTTGATGTGGTTTCCACGTTCTTATCACTGGCATCTTGCTCGTTATTGCATGCCGCCAGGAACATTAAAGTAACTAAAAAAAATGTGTTTGTTATTTTCATACAGCAATTTAAGTTTTTATCAAACCTGACCATAATAGGAGTCGGGTCCATGTTTACGTTCAAAATGTTTTTGAATGAGTGAAGGTTTCAGCGTTGCGGCACCAGGGTTTAGCTGTTGTGTAAGCAACGCCATTTTGGCAATGTTTTCCAAAATCAAACTATTATATACCGCTTTGGCTGCAGTATGTCCCCAGGTGAATGGCGCATGGCTGCCTACCAATATCATCTCCATCTCCTCATAGCTGAGCCCTCTTTCTTCCAGGCAATTGATGATCTGCAAACCGGTTTCATATTCATAGTCGCCTTTTATCATTTCATCGCTCATGGGCGGCGCGCAGGGTATTGGTGATGTGCTGTGATCAGCATGTGTTGTACCAAAAACCGGGATATCTTTCAGCGCCTGTGCCCAGGCGGTTGCGTAGGTGGAATGAGTATGACAAATACCAGCAATATTTTTCCAGCGGCTGTATAAAACAGCATGCGTTTTTGTATCCGATGAAGGCCGGAGATCGCCATCGACAATATTACCATCAAAGTCGACGATCACCATCTTATCAGGAGACAGCTCCTGGTAAGGGACACCACTTGGTTTGATAGCAAAGACACCCATCTCGCGGTCGGCGGCGCTTACATTCCCAAAAGTGGCGACCACCAAATCGAGTTTGGGTAGTTCCATGTTGGCAAGAAATGCCTGTTCCCGGATCTGCTTGTATTTCGCATTTGCTGATTTTTTTTTCGAAAGTGTTCCGGAGCTATTATTTTTTTCGACAAACTCGCCGAGCTTTCGGTATTGTTCATACCTGGTTTGGTAATAGCCGGTATTTTGAATTGTAGGATGGTATTCTTTATCAAATCCCTGGCCCATAGCCTGCATTGCATATTCTACTTTGCTATAAATACCTGACGCTGTTGCAGCAAACATGGCGGCGCCCATGGCACAGGTCTGCTCGCTTCGATGTATGCGTAAGGGCATATTCATCACATCCGCCATTACCTGCATCACATAAGGAGATTTCCTGGCTACACCGCCAAGACCGATCAATCCTTTTACAGGCACACCCTGATCAACGAATCTTTCAACGATAGTTTTAGCACCGAAACAGGTAGCTTCCACCAGGGCTTTAAAAATGCGCGGTGCCGTGCTGCCAAGGTTTAGGTTAGTCAGAGCAGCTTTTAAAAGATGGTTGGCATCCGGGGTTCTGCGTCCATTTAACCAATCAACAGCGA
>JAEYVW010000419.1 GCA_023429365.1 Bacteroidota bacterium | reverse complement strand
TTTTTTGTTTAGGTGGCTGGATGGCGAATTTCTCATCATCAAAGCGTGCGAATTAAGAGAATTTTGTCATTGCCTATTCGTATTTTTATTTATGGCCCCGAAATCCGGTAAATTTGTGACAAGCACCAGATTGAATGAGCCGGGGCAAAGATACCAGATAACCAATTGCGGGTATGGGCAACACCCAATGGGAAAACAACGATCTTATCAGTACACGAAACAGCAACGATTTTATGAGTAAAATATCACGCCTGGTCAGTTGTCTTTTTATTGTAATACTTACCGGAGCAGGGGCAAATGCCCAGGTCAATACTGTGGAGTTTGGGAAAAACCGCGTCCAGTACCAGAAATTCAAATGGAAATATTACCAAACTGAGAATTTCAACACTTATTTCAGCCAGGATGGCCTTGGACTTGGTAAATATGTTGCGCAGATAGCAGAAACCGAACTCCCGGAAATCGAAGAATTCGTGGAATACGGGTTGCAACGCCGGATGAATATTGTTGCCTACAATAATTTCGATGAAATGCAGCAGTCCAATATCGGGTTGGGGATTGACTGGCAAAATACAGGCGGTGTGACAAAGCTGGTCAATAATAAAATGCTGGTCTATTTCGATGGCAACCACGATAACCTGCGTCGACAAATACGCCAGGGTCTGGCAAGGGTATTGGTTGAAAATGTTTTGTTTGGTGACGACCTGGGGGAATTTGCAGCTAACCAGGCATTGCTCGATCTTCCCAAATGGCTGACTGATGGGTATATCCAATACGCCGCGGAAAACTGGTCACCTTCACTGGATGATGACCTGCGTTCTGTAATGCTGTCAGGGAAATACAATAATTTTTACCAGTTTGCCTTTGACAACCCAGAGCTTGCCGGGCATTCATTCTGGAAATATATCGCCGATAAATATGGGAAAACAAGGGTTACTTATTTCCTTTATTTGAGCCGTATCTATCGCAATCTCAATAACGCTTCTCAAAAAGTAACGAAGAAAAAATTCAAGGAAGTGTTGCGCGATTTTATGGTAGAAGTGCCGCAACAATATTATAAAGACCTGCGTGGCCGGCGTAACGTTCCAAAAGGCCAGCTATCGATCAGCGAAGTTATCGGCAAAAAGGATTTTATCCGGTTTAATGCGCATCCCAACCTGAGAAGCTTTACCTATGCGGTGGTTGAATTTCACCAGGGCAAATATTCTGTCGTTTTGATGGAAAATTTCGTAGACCGCAAGGTATTGTTGAAATACGGAACCCGTTCCAAAGGCGATGAGATCAATCCCAATTATCCGATTCTTGCCTGGGATGGGAAAGGCACCCGGCTCGCAGTTTTATACAGCGAGAAAGGAAAGCTTAAGATGTTTGTATATGACGTAGTGAAACGGATCAAAACGGTACAACAGGAACTTCCCATGTTTAACCAGGTACAGGACATGAAATATATGCTGGATGAGAACACACTGGTGATGAGTGCGGTGAGAAGCGGTCAAACAGATATCTATGTGTACAAGATCAGCGACCAGTCATACGACCAGATCACCAATGACGTGTATGATGACCTGGATCCTTCTTTTGTTGCTTTTCCCAATAAAACAGGGATACTTTATTCAAGCAATCGCCCTTCCGCAGTTGCTGCAACCAGTGAAGACTCCTTACCAGGTGAACGCTTTAATATTTTCCTGGTCGATAACTGGAATAAATCCGAGTTTAAACAGATCTCACAGCTTACAGCCCTTAAATTTGGAAATGCGAGATACCCTTCACAATACAATTCATCACATTTCACCTTTATCAGTGATGAGAATGGTATCAATAACCGTTACGCAGGCTTCTTCCGTACAGAGCGGGCAGGCCTCGATACTTTGGTTTTTATCGGTGATGAAGTGCTGCGAAACCCACCACTCGCTGAAGTGGACAGTCTGCTGAGAGAATGGGAAAAAACGGATATCGATTCGGTAGGATATGTGTCAATCACCAACGACTCCTCTTATGTTTTCCCACTTACCAACTACCAGAGTAGTATGCTGGAGACAAGAACTGCAGGCGACAACCAGCAGGTGAGTGAAGTAGTAAAGCTCGGTGATGTGAAATTGCTCTATCGCCTGCGCGTTGACGAGAATGCTTTACGTCGTCGTAACCTGACGGCACGCCCGACGGAATATATGAAGCAAAGAATTGATGAAGAACGCCGCACCCGAAACAGGCTGGCACCGACTGAAGCGAAAAAAGACAGTGCTAAGCAAAATGACTTTTTTCAGACTGAGTTTGACGACGAGAAAACTGACACAACCCAGTTGGGACGGGTGGTTGATGCCACAGAGATCCGGGAAACTCCGATACTAAGCAAGGCTAAATTATATGAATACCGGCCGCCAAAATATTTTACAGATTATGTGGTAACGGGCTTTAATAATACTGTGCTGGCTGTAAATAAATTCCAACCCTACTCCGGTGGCAGTGGTCCTATTTACATGGCCAATAGCGGCGATTTCAATGGACTGATAAGAATGGGTACTTCCGATCTGATGGAAGACTATAAATTCATTGGCGGCATTCGTATTGCTCCTAATCTCAGGGATAATGATGTAATGTTCTCCTTTATCAACCAGAGAAAAAGATTTGACTGGGGAGCGATCTATTACCGTAGTAGTGCCGAAGTACTGGCAACTGTTGTTTACGATAATGCCCTGGTAACCGGTGAAGCGAAACAATTCGCCAGTTACTACCTGGCTACATTAAAATATCCCATCGACCGGGTGAGAAGCTTACGTGCCCTGATTGGTCCGCGTTATGACAGGATCGTGATGAGTGCTACCAATGCGGCTACGATAAAGATACCCGATCTCAAACGCACATATGGCCAGTTTAGCCTTGAATACGTTCACGACAACACGCTTAATCCGGCCACCAATATCTGGCATGGCTTACGTTACAAGGTCTTTGCAGACTGGTTTACTCAAATGTCAAAATCCGACCAGGATGGCAAATTCCTTTTCAACGTAGGTGTAGATGCCCGACACTATCTGCCCATTTATCGCAATTTGATCTGGGCAGTTCGCGCAGCAGGTGATTTCTCTTTTGGCGATCAAAAAGTGATCTATTATCTCGGTGGTGTTGACAACTGGTTCTCGCCAAAATTCAATGAAGGTAACAGGCCAGCGGAAAATTATACATATCAATCCCTGGCTTTAAATCTTCGTGGTTTCAAACAGAATGCGGCACATGGTAACAATGCAGCTGTAGTGAACAGTGAGATCCGCGTGCCTGTGTTCAGCACATTCTTCAATAAGCCTATCAACAACGCTTTCCTTCGCAATTTCCAGCTGGTACAATTCTTTGATATCGGTACCGCCTGGGCCGGCAGCGTTAAGAATATTCGTCGCCCACAAAGCATTTACACCAACAACGATCCGGGGAATCCTTTTACGATCCGAATCAAATCAGGTGGTATCGGTCCATTTGCCGGGGGTTATGGATTTGGTGCACGCAGTACCCTATTGGGATATTTTCTTAGAGTAGATGCGGCCTGGGAAATGAATGGCCTGTTCCGTGGCAAGCCGATGTGGTATTTCGCGATGGGCGTGGATTTTTAGAGAGACTACCGCTAAAGGGAAATTAATGCGCAATGAAAAAACAAAGTTTGATCATTGTCTCCATAAGCCTGTTAGGAATTTTTGGATGCAATGGGAAATCGACAGGCCCTTCACCAGAGGTTCAGATCAATCCGCAAATCATGACTGTGAAAGTAGAAACACTGCAACAGATCCTCGATGCATTCAACCGCCACGACCTGGATGCCATCATGGGATATTTCTCCGAAGACTGTTCCTTTGATTTTCCGAGAGGCCCCGAACCATGGGGACAACGCTTCACTGGCAAAGCAGCCGTAAGGGAAGCCCTGGCCGGCAGATTTAAAGGAATTCCCGATGTTCATTATGGAGAAGATCGTCACTGGGTCTCTGCCGATGGGGCCAATGGTTTATCGGAATGGACCCTGACAGGAACAACCGTTGGCGGAGTCAAATTAAAAGTTCGCGGTTGTGATCTTTGGGAGTTCCGTGATGGTAAAGTGATTCGCAAAGATTCTTATTGGAAAATAGTGGAATGACCTAATCGGTTCCTTAACCGTTTCGTTGTAAAACAGACTGCTAACGCCATTTTTCTGAGACGGGAATTCCCGATTAATGAAATCCCCCCGATTTCTCGGGGGGATTTTCATTTCCATAGCGGTAAGGTTAGTCAACATCAACAGCATTTTACCATTGTATCTTTTTTGAGAAATGCATGATCACGGCAAGTGTCAGGAATAAACCGATACTGCCCAGTAAGAGCGAATAATCCTGCAATTGAAGAATCGTGAAAACATACCCGTACATCAGCATAAGCACCAGGGCCAGGATGCTGGTCAGCCGCGATGACTGCAGCACTCCCTTAACAAACCATGCGATCAACCCGACTGTTGCCAGAGACGCGATGATATAGGCCACATTAAAACTGGTATATTCTGAAATAGACAGCAGCAACGTATAAAAAAGCACGAGTGCCAGGCCGATCAGTGCATACTGGAAAGGATGGACTGATTTCCGGTTGACTGTCTCGATGATAAAAAATGCAGCAAAAGTGAGCAGGATACAAAGTACCGCATACTTCACAGAGCGCATCGTTTTCTGATATCCATTCACCGGTATAAAAAGATCCGCACCAAAAGATGCTGAACCCAGATGATAAGCAGTTTCCTTCCAGGCCTGTGGAAAATTCCTGGTATGAGCCAGGCTTTTCCATGTAGCCACAAACCCACTATCTGTAATATTATGATCAGGCAGTGCACCTCCTGTAAAACTCGGATCAGGCCAGGTGGATGATAATACAACGGTAGTTTCCTTTCCAACAGGTGTAAATAATAGTTGCTCCGAACCGTTGAGGGCAATACCTGCGGAAAATTTAATCTCATTGCCCGGAGAAACGGTGACTGGGGCTACAAAACCTTCCTTCATCACGGCATTGTCGACAGCCGAGGGATTTAGTACCACAGTCGAATCATTCCATTTAATCGAAATTTCTTCCTTTAAACCCTTGCTATCAGCCAGGCCCATGCATACGTATGCCTCGTTCCACAATACCATAGAAGGATCAAGATCGAGTTTCTGCAAAGGAATCGGGTCAAACTTTCCATCGAGGTTTATCGAGGTCGTATAAAGCATAACCTGGAAAATGCCGCGATGTCGTTCTTCCGGCGTAACGGTAGATTTAATGTTCAGCCTGTCGGGAAGGATATAGGCATGCTTCCTGACATATCCCGGCTGGCCATTGACCTTTGTCACGGCTTCATTATAAGGCAATACCAGCACTGGTCCGGTGATATTCTGTTTACCGGCCCATTTACTGCTTACTTCAGCAAAAGCTTCTTTTTGGCGGGCTTCGCGTTCTATCACGAGTTCCTGAACGAAATGTGCCGGGATAAGCAAAAACAAGACGAGTATGGCGATCAAAGCTCCCTTAACGAGAACCTTGCTTTTCTGCCAGATGTTTGTAACGGTAGTTGTGTCCATTGTGGTTGATTTTATGTTTAATTATCTATTACTTGTACGAAAAGAAGCGCTGACCTTTTTTAGTGTGATATAAATGATCAGCATGAATGCGGCATAAGCGCTGATCATCCCCCACTCCGCTTTATGCTGTAGCGGTTGCAATACCACTGCTGTCATTTCATTAAGTAATGACTGTGGCTGCGTAAAAATATCCCAGGAGTTGAATCGCAGGTAGCGGCCGAGATAGATACCAAGGGCATTAAGCCACATCACCACGAATAGGAGGATTACGGAAAAACTTCTACCCCATACGCGTTCCACAATCTTTTCAATTGACCTGATGGATAACACACCAAGCAGCAAGCCGTTCCACGCAAATGAAAAAATCAGCAACAGGTCAAACCATTCCGGTGCGGAATCAAACTTATCCAGGTGAAAAAGATCGGTGATAATATAAAAGGAGTTGGGTACGAATAGCAACCAGGCCATGATAGCCAGTGAAAGTTTTAATTTATCGCGGTAAATACGGGGCCTTCGTGAAATCCATTGCGTGATCAGGCATGGAACAACGGCCAGGAAAAGATTCCAGAGTAAAAAACCATAGGTGACCAGTCCCGTGAAAACGGCGCGGCCTACGAGTAACATGCAGCTAAATGCGCAGGAGATAAATAAAATATCGCGGATACTGATATCGTCGGTTCGCTCCCTGTTTAAAAATAGCTTTTGTAACATGCTTAAATAATTTTCGGTATAAAAATGATGAGGCCTACTGCTGCAGCGAGTATCGCGCAAACCAAAACCGCAGCGGCTGACATATCCTTGATCAGCTTCACTTTTGGGTCGATACGAGGCGAGATAAAGTCCATGATCCTTTCGATCGCGGTGTTGAATATCTCTGCGGCCCACACCATTCCCATAACGATCATCAGTAAAGCCCATTCGATAGGTGTTGCTTTTAAATAGAGAGCGAGAATTAAAACAACAACCGTTGCCAGCAGGTGTACACGTGCATTTGGTTCTTCCCGGAAAAACTTTTTTACACCACTAACAGCATGGCCGAAGCTGCTAAGCCTGGAGACCGGTGTGAATTCCTTGTTTTTCATACTCTTTCACTCATTTCATTTAAAACTGGTTTGGACCCCACCGTATCAAACCTCCCCCATTCCAGCGGACCCTGCCTGGTATTGCTGGCATCAAATTTTTTGATACGCTCAATTTTGAGCAGGCAAATACTAAGCGGAATCAAACCGATAATGCCAAATGCACAATCGATAAAACGCCATCCCAGTGGAATACCCCGGTAGTGCCCTGCGATCAAAGCGTATGGAACAATAAGCAGGCAGGTGATCATGCCAAACTCTATCACCCACTTATTTCGGACAGGATCTTTATAAGGACCTATAAACAGAATAGCCAGTACAAAATGGGCAAAGGCCAGCCAGTCATAACCATAAGCCTGGAATGGATACTGCCGGTTGGTATCGACAATAGCGAGTCGCACCCTTTCGATCCATTTTCCTACAGGGGTATCAAGTGGAAAGCAACGCGACAGAAAACTCAATTCCGGCTCGAGAGGTATAGCCGTCAATCCGCTGAAAAAAAGAACTATCATAAAAAACATGATCCAGTAACGTAATTGCCTGCGTGTCTTTTCCATGTTATCATTTTTTAAAACCTCAAATAATTTAAAACTAAAAAGCACTTTGTTTTTCAAAGTAAATTGACAAAAAAAATTTACTTTATCCCTTTGATCATATTCTCCAGTGCAGAGATATGATCACCAAAAGCTTTCTCCCCGCTTTTGGTGACCGAATAGGTAGTATTGGTCTTTCGACCGATAAAGCCTTTGTGCACCTTGATATAGCCATTCTCCTCCAGGCTCACCAGGTGTGTAGCCAGGTTGCCATCGGTGACTTCCAGCATCTGCTTCAGGTCATTGAAACTGATCTCATCGTTGACCATCAGAATGCTCATCACGCCCAACCTGATGCGGTTGTCAAAAACTTTATTTAATCCTGTTATAGGGTTCTTCATAAT
>JAEYVW010000084.1 GCA_023429365.1 Bacteroidota bacterium | reverse complement strand
CCAGCACGACCAGGTTTTTGTCGAACGGGATATCCATCATCAGCTCATCAGCCTCCACGTCGATGATCATATCGATAGGTTCTCCCAGGTTTTTCCAGGCTTCAAAACCGCCTTCGAGAAATCCTTCTACACGATCGAGACCCACTCTTGCTAACCGAATGATGCTTTCTTTTTCTTTACCTGGCTCACTCACCAGCAACAGCGGTACGTCAAAGGGTAATAAGCTGCCAGCCCATTCCGCGAACCTTCCATTTAAGCCAATACTGATCGAACCGGGAATAAAGCCTTCGGAGAAAACATTCGAATGTCTTGTATCCAGGATGATCGCGTCTTCACCTTTCTTTTTTTTGAACTCATCTACCGACAGAGCCGTCATGGCTTTGTTCAATATTTCATCGAGGCTGCTATAACCTTCTTTATTGATACGGGCATTGATGGGAAAATATTGGGGCGGTGGCGGAATGCCGTCGGTCACGGCTTTAATAAATTCTTCCCTACTTGCAGCTTTCAGCGCGTAGTTGAATTGCTTTTCCATACCTATGGTGCTGTCGGTGTCTGGTCCGATATTTTTACCGCATGAACTCCCGGGACCATGAGCAGGATAAACGATCACATCATCTGCCAGCGGCATGATCTTTTGTTGAAGGCTGTCGTACAACATACCGGCAAGGTCATTCACCGTAAGTGATTCACCTTTTTGTGCGAGGTCTGGGCGACCCACATCACCCACAAACAATGTATCCCCTGTAAATATGCAATGATCTTTCCCGGATTCATCTTTGAGGAGATAACAGGTTGACTCGAGTGTATGACCAGGAGTGTGCAGCACCTCGATCGTGATATCGCCGATGTTGAACTTTTCACCGTCTTTGGCAATATAAGCCTGGAATTTTGTGTCGGTTTCAGGGCCATAAATGATCGGTGCCCCGGTCGCTTTGCCAAGGTCAATATGACCGCTGATAAAATCGGCGTGGAAATGAGTTTCGAAAATATATTTTATCGTTGCCTTTCTTTCATTGGCCAGGTCAAGATATACCTCAATGTCGCGTAGAGGATCTACGATAGCTGCTTCGCCATTGCTTTCAATATAATATGCAGCTTCACTGATGCAGCCCGTATAAAGTTGTTGGATGTACATGCAATAGGTTTGAATGGGCAAAATTAATTGATTTTAAAAACAATTAAGGAAGCCATTGGCTTCCTTAATTAAGTGTCAGAACCGCTTTTTAGTTGAGCAACGATTCCACAAATTTGTTCATTTCCTCGATACGGCTCGTATTGATAGTATAGTAGATGAATTTACCGTCCCGCTCTGTTTTTACAAAGCCGGCCTTGCGAAGTATCGCCAGGTGCTGAGAAGCTACAGATTGCTCCAACCTCAGTTTCACATAAATTTCCGTTACGGTAATTTTTCCCTGCTCATCAATCAACTTCAGGATCTGCTGACGCAATTTATGATTGATAGCTCTCAGTACCAGTGAAGCCTTCTTCACATTCAATAAATCCACTTTTAGGGACCCATTCTCAGGTGCCGCGTTCAGAGTTAACGTGTAGTTGTTCATAGTTATAACTGATTAAATCTATAGTTAGATCTATAGATTGCAAAAATAACTATGTATGACTGTTTTTTGAAATTAAAATTGTTAAGAAGTGTAATATTTTCACCTCGCAAATTTCCGCATTGTAGAGTGAAATTCTTTGATGTAGAACGGTTCGGTGTATGCAGGGTCAGCAAATTTGCCTGATGCAAACCATTGCGCAGATAATTGTGAAAAACATTCAGATGTTAGCGGAAAATTGTTAAAAATCGCGTTGGGATGAACAATTACCCGCTGTAACTTGTTGAGCGCGTTGCCTGAAAATAACAGTCTTCCTTTTTCGAGAATTGTCATGAAACTGTTTGCATCTACGATCACAGCTGTAGGAGATAGTATTTCCTGCATATTATGATCATATACCGCAGTAAAAATTTCCATTCTCCTCGCATCGATAACCGGGCAGATATATTCAGCTAAGTTTTTATCCACAGAATGGGCCATGAGCTCAAGTGTGCCGATAGAAATTAGGGGTTTCCCTAATCCATAACATAAGCCTTTCGCAGTTGAAAGCCCTACGCGAAGGCCAGTATAAGATCCCGGCCCGTTACTTACAGCCACTGCATCGATATCCTGGAGCGTTTTTCCACTTTTGGTCATCAGCTCCCCGATAGCAGGATGTATCCACGATGCATGATCCATATGGTGTGCATTTGTTGCCGCATAGAGGGGTATTCCGTCACTGGAGAGGCAAACAAGTGCGTTATCCACTGCTGTATCAATATTGAGGATAAGAGGCATTATTTCAAATTTTTTTCCAGCAAAGCCGACGGTCTGTAGCGTTCCTGGGATTTTGAAAGTTTTGTAAGCAGTGAAAAGACGGGTTCGTGCCCAATTTTTTTACTCCATTCAAAAGGCCCATAAGGATAATTCGTACCGAGTTTCATGGCAGTATCGATCTCATCGGCGGTACTCACACCTTCCGCCAGGGCAATATATGCTTCGTTGATAATTGTTGCGATCACCCTTGCAGTCAAAAATCCCGGGATATCAGGAGTCCAGGTTATTTTCTTCCCAAAGTTATCGAACAATCGCTCTGCTTTTGATTTTAATTTTTCCTGTAAAGTTGTGGCTTCCACTTTATTTCGTTGCAGGAATGTCGGCCATCCATTGATACGGACATAATCCTGGCCAATTTCAACAAGGGTATCGATCACTGAATTGATGATGATCATCGGCGCCTGTAAATTGTTTAACCATTCGATCCGTGCCCGCGTGTTTTGAAAAAGCAGGTCAATACAGGCATCAAACGAGGCGCCGGACGAAAGATCATTTATATCACTGATCCATTCAACCTGGATGCTGTCGTTATTTCCACCCGACGTTAATTCCTCGAGCAAAGGTTTATCTGCGATCACAAGAACCCGCATATTCTATTTTTTGCAAAGAAAATGCATAAAGCTATATTCGTTCTGCAATTTTTAAATAATATACGATGAATAAAATTGTGATCAGAACCGATAATGCTCCTGCGCCGATCGGGCCCTATAACCAGGCCATACTTGCAGGCGACACCTTATATATTTCGGGACAAATTTGTCTTGATCCGAAGACAAATGAATTAAAGAATACCGATATAAAGGAAGAGACACAGCAGGTGATGCAAAACCTGCGCGCCATCCTGCTGGCCGCGGGTACGGGCTTTAATAATGTGATCAAGACAACTATTTTTCTTACGGATATGAACCAGTTCGCTGCGGTGAATGAAGTGTACAATTCATTTTTTGATGGAGATTATCCCGCGCGGGAGACAGTGCAGGTAGGGGCGTTGCCAAAATTTGTTAACGTTGAAATCAGTATGATTGCGATCAAATCATAGTTTTTGTTGCCGGGAAGAAGGTAAGGCGGAGAGAAACGATCAATGCTAATATGATTACCAACGTCTTTTAATAATTTGGATACAGTCTTCTTGGAACTCGTGCAGTCTAAACTTCCCGCCTTCCCGTCTCCCCGGCTCGGCCATTACTTCATATTTGTAATATTATCGAATGCGTCGATTCCTGCGTTACATATTATTGAAGCCTGTATTGTGGGCATCGCAAAAGTTCTCGTCGAGGCCGGAGCGCGAACGCATATTTAAAGCGCTGGATAAACTTTACCGAGAAATTTTAGAGAATCCCGGGAAAAAGGGTCCGGTGATCCCATTCGAAGAAAAAACAGGAAGATTCATCATATTCTCAGATCAGCATAAAGGTGGAAGAGATGGTGCCGATGATTTTGTGTTGGCAGAACCTAATTACATGGCTGCGCTGGAGTATTATAATAATAATGACTTTTCATTGATCGGGCTGGGCGATTGTGAAGAGCTTTGGGAAAATACATTGCATAAGGTACGCGACAGCTATCCCAAAACTTTTGAGGCAGAGAAAAAATTTTTGCAGCGTAAGAGTTTTATAAAAGTGTTGGGCAACCATGATCTCTATTGGGGCAACGATCCGTTTGCCTGGTTGCAGTTGAAGAAGATCTATGATGAGGACGTAAAAATTTATGAAGGCCTGGTACTATCCGTGATCATCGGTGGCCGACCCTTTAATATTTTGTGTACCCATGGTCACCAGGGCGATGCGCAAAGCGATGGAAACTGGTTCAGCAAATTTTTTGTTGCCCGGATATGGGCGCCATTACAGGCCTACCTGCGTATCAATCCCAATACTGTTGCCTATAACAATGAAAAGAAAACCCTGCATAATGAGATCATGTATGAATGGTCGGCTCGCCAGGACAATACCTTGCTTATAACAGGTCATACCCATCAGCCAGTGTTTGTGTCGCTTACCCATATTGAACGTCTATACAAAGAACTGCAGATCGCACGGCTCAATAAAGACGAGTTCAGGATGGCCGAACTGGAGCAGGAGATCCGTAGACGCGAAAAGGAATTCTCCGCAGTTTCAATCGATTACCTGAACATGAAACCATCATATTTCAACAGCGGTTGTTGCTGCTTTGTTGATGGTGATATCACCGGTATCGAAATTGACGGCGGCCAGATCGCCCTCGTGAAATGGACCTCCAAAGACCAGGCTCCGGAGAGACAGGTGCTGGAAAGGATACGGTTGTCAGAATTGTGCGCTGCATTATAACCAGGCAAATCAATATGATCAGCACTTAGCCGTTTTCTTCTTCCTTCCCAGATATCCCTTATCAACTACCTTTTTAATATAGTCAGGTGCAAACGGGACCTTACAGGATGTACCACCCATATCCACTTCCACATTTCCAATTTTTTTTCCGGTTGCAATCGCTTTTTTATTAAGATCTACGATAAATGAGCCGGCAGCAATTACAAAACTATTCATGCAATAACGGACCCGGTTGGGCGCTTTCTCGATCTCCTTTTCTACACGTTCAAGTAATTTTTCAAAAAGCGGGATATCGAGTTTTTCATCCGGCCAGGTGGACGCCACGCTGATAAGTGTGCACCAGCCAGATGTTGCAATATTTTCTTTAGGGGAATCAATCCACTGCAAAGCGAGTTCAAGGCCCGATTCGTTTTCGGATGCTACCCAGGGTACGCTGTATTCGCTGATGAGTTGCCCGCTTGCCTTTTTAACCCAGTCCTGCAGTTGCTTTTTGCTCATTTTTGATCCATCGGCCATCAGGGCCGCGAGATACATCGCGTCACCAATGCCAGAGCTAAAAAGTTCCAGGGCAATTTCCTGGTGGTTTTGTTTTATCTTTTTCTGTATTTTTTTCAGGTCTTCGATTTTGACACCATAAAAAGGTTCTTTTGCCCCATGTTTTAAAAGAGTCCTTTTATAGGACTCATTTCCCATTTTTTCTATTTCTTTTATAACGTCCTGTGCGTTCATGGTCTTGAATCTTTTGCAGGGTGAATTTATGTGATGGGTGTGTTTTTTCTGCGAAGTGAAAGGGCAGAGATAATACTCACGATCATGCCGATTACAAATACTGTTAGGAACATGATGAGAAATAATACAAGGGGCTTGTCGTACATCTCACGTTGTTCTTCGAGCTTTTTTATCTCCACTTCTAAGTCATTACCCGAGAGACTGGTGCGCAGATCCTGGACATAGTGATTATAGTAGTCATCTTTCCACGAAGGGTTTAGCACTTCGGTATATAACAGGTCAAACAGGCTGAAACAAATGGCCGGTACCAGGGTGATCAATAACCCGATCTTAAGCCCTTCACCAAAACTGAGGCTGCCCCGATTTATTTTATCGCGATAGTAACGGATGCCCATGAAAACAAAAATCATGGACAGCAGGATGGCCAGGTAACCTGCGACTTCCTGTATAGTATAATCTGCGTTTTTGGAAACGATAAATAGATTGATTGCGGCTAATGCCACGATCAGGATGGAGGCGTAGAAGCCATACCGGAATACTGTTTGTTTCATTGTGATTTTTGTTTGCAAACTATAATCCCCGGCTGTTGCTGGCCTCATACGAAAGTAGGAAAACCCTGATACTTAAGGCTGATTTGCAACCTAAAACCGTTTTTAGCCGACAATCCCCCTTTCTTTTGCCACCAGAATAGCCTGTGTTCTGCGTTTGGCATCAAGCTTAAAGAGAATATTAGACACATGTGTTTTGACAGTGCTTTCAGAAAGGAACAGGGCCGAAGCGATCTCCTGGTTGCTGAGCCCTGCCGCCATTTTCACGAGCACTTCATGTTCGCGGGGCGAAAGTCCCGACTTTTTTAACTCCTCATAATTGATTGTGCCTGCAGAACTGGCCTGGCCGGGTTGGCTGGCAGTACGAGACCGGTTGTTGAAGTAAACGCCAATAAAAAAGAATACCAGGGCGGCTATGGCCACTATAATTTCGAGCTTTACATTGCCCCGGATAAAATTGATCTCCGCGATCCGGAACAATATAAGCAAACAGAGTATCAGCAGCCCAAATCCAATGATTATGGCACGCATATACCAGGGTTAGAATGCTTTTTTCAATCTTTTATTCTCGCGGTTGCAGTCGGGTAATTTTTTGTCAGGATCATGAATCACTTCTTTGATCTCACTGGTGGTGGATACACGGAACTTCCAGGTGGGTCCACGCTGCCATACTTCCACGGGCAGGTTGATCCGGTGTTCCTTGCCGTTGGCTTCTTTGACCAAAACCGTCACAGGCATGGCCATCTTCTCGAGATTCTCAAGCGTGATCTCGGCGCCATTTGCAGGAATACTGTTTATGTATTTTACATCATTTACCGTCTGGTCCAGTTTCCAGTTGTTCAATACCCAGGCCCTCCAAAACCAGCCAAGGTCTTCTCCCGCTACGTTTTCAATAGTATGGAAAAAGTCCCAGGGCGTGGGATGTTTGAAGGCCCAGCGATTGATGTATTCTCTTAAAGCCTGGTCGAATCTTTCCGGTCCGAGCACCACATCCCGTAGCGCATGCAACATCACCGAGGGTTTCATATAAGCCGCGACACCCAGGTTTTGCTGTTGAATGACATCAGGCGTTGTAAATAGTTTATCCATCTTATCACCAAACGTGTATTTGATCATCATCGGCGAATTGGGATTGTCGAAGAAGCTTTCTGATTTGAATTCACCCTTGTTGAAAGCGGCAGTTGAAAGATCATTGATAAAAGTGTTGAAGCCTTCATCCATCCAGGCGTATTTTCTTTCATTGCTGCCTACGATCATCGGGAACCATATATGCCCAAACTCATGATCGGTCACTCCCCACAAGCCGCCACCCGTGGCCTGGAAGCTGCAAAATACAATGCCGGGATACTCCATGCCACCCACTATGCCTGCTACGTTTACCGCAGCAGCATAAGGATATTCATACCATTTTTCAGAGTAATGTTCAATAGAGCCTTTCACCATTTCTGTAGACCGACGCCAGTCATTGCCGCTTTTCTCCTTGGTGCTTTCTACCGGGTAGGCGCTCATTGCCAGCGCCTTTTTACCGCTGGGCAGATTAATTTTAGCTCCATCAATGATGAAAGCCTTTGAGGCTGCCCAGGCTACATCCCTGGTGTTTTCTATTTTAAACTTCCAGGTGATATTGCCCTTTTTTGTTTTATCGGCGATATCAGATTCAGTTTTTATCAAAACTGTCTTGTCACTGTTCTTTGCCTCACTATATTTTTTTAACTGTGCAGGCGTAAAACATTCCTGGGGATTCAACAACTCACCAGAGCCTACCACAGCGACACCATATGGCGCTGTGACGTTGAAACTGATATCTCCATATTCGAGGTAAAACTCACCGGCGCCGATGTAGGGCAATACATTCCAGCCCTGGATATCGTCGTAAACTGCCAGCCGGGGAAACCACTGTGCAATCTCATAAACCCAGCCATTTTTAGTGTTGAGCCGCCCCATGCGGTCGGTGCCGTATTGTGGAATTTCAAATTCAAACTGGATCAACAGCTTTGTTTTTCCACCCTGTGCCTTGAGTGCTTCAGGCAGCCATACCTGCATACGTGTGTCGGTGATGGTGTATTTGGCTGTCTTGCCTTCCGTTTTCACCGAACTGATCTCATAGCCGTTTGTAAATTGGTTGTTAGCCCACCTGCCGCCGGTTTGCGTTGTTGTAGCCGAACCACGGGAATCTTGTTTATAGATATTCTGGTCGAGTTGCAGCCACAGGAATTTAAGGTTATCCGGGCTGTTATTCGTATAGGTAATCTCTACATCCCCGCTCACGGTATGTTTTGCGGTGTCGAGTGTGCAATTGATCTTGTAGTCAGCACGGTTTTGCCAATACTTCGGTCCCGGTTCGCCACTAGCACTGCGAAATTCATTACCAGGGTAAGGATAAAAATGCGGATCGAAAGCTTCTTTTGCATCATAAGTTGACTGGCCAACAGCAAGCATCGTCATTGCCATCATCACTGCGGAGAAAATAAATTTCTTCATCACCATATTTATGTTTTTTAGAGTATTAGACAATACCGGAAGATATAAAAAAGAAAACCAGGAATATTACCGCTGGTGTGATATTTAAGGATATTTATGGATTTGGGCTGTTGATTAATGGGTCGTTTGCCGGTAAGACAGGAAGACGGAAAGTAACACTGCTTCGCAATCAATTGTTCCTGCAATTCAGTCCACACGACCCCATTTCAAAATAATCACCACTTAGGGGAATAATGATTCCGCCCTGGCTATGCTTTCGGTCTTCCCTACGTCTACAAATTTATCGCCGCTGTGATCGTAACCCAGGATAAGATGCTCTTTTGCCAATTCCAGGTATACATCTGTCAGTGAAAATTTACCCTTAAATGGCATGAGCCTAAAAATATCGTACTCAAAAACGACCACGCAGCTATAGGCTTTTTGAACAAGATTGGGTTTGGCGATTGAGATGCGTTCTTCTCCCGTATTATTATTTACCCAGCCACAAAGCCGGCCTGTTTCATCAAAAAGGAAATTCCTGGATGTTTTCCGGTTGGTGACACCAAATGAAATAAGCGGCTGTTGTTTTTCGTGAAATGCTACCAGGTTATGGAGGTTGAGATCGGTGAGGATATCGGCATTGCAGGTGATGAATTTTTCACCCGGTGTAAAAAGATCTTTTGCTTTTAACAAACCACCTCCTGTTTCCAGAACTTCATCTCTTTCATCACTGATAATTATCTTACTGCCCCAGCCATTGTTTTTTTGAACAGCATCGATGATCTGGTCGG
>JAEYVW010000063.1 GCA_023429365.1 Bacteroidota bacterium | reverse complement strand
CAATTCCCGGTATATAAGGATGAGGATGGTAAAATAAAAAGGATACCATGTAAAATATTCTGAATACTCACCTTTGTATTATGGTTCTTAGGTAGAACGACGTGATATGGATGGCAGATAAAGATTTAATTTCGTCAACCATACAAGAGATCAATTTTTATGGTTATTATCGTTTTTGGTTTACCAGGTTCGGGGAAAAGCTATTTCGCATCGCGTTTAGCCAAAACTATCTCCGCCGATTATATAAATAGTGATCTGGAACGAAAGAAATTACTGGCTCAAAAAACCTACACGGAAAAGGAAAAATCATCTATCTATGACCATATGGCTTTGATTATGGAGCAGACGATTCAAAGAGGCAAACCCATTGTTATCGACGCAACATTTTATAAACAAAACCTGCGTGAACTATTTAATAAGAAGGCGGGAGACACACCTCTGGTCTTCATCGAGGTTATTACAAATGATGAAATAACCAGGCAAAGGCTGAGCATGAAACGGACCGACAGTGACGCGGATTACGAGGTTTATAAAAAGATCAGGTCGCAATGGGAGCCGATGCTGGCACCTCACCTGGTAGTGGAATCAACAAATGATAATATTGATAGTATGATTGAGACCACGATTGATCATATAAATGCTCTTTCATATGACAGGTGAACTGGTTAGAGACCTGATCAATACCGGTCAGTTGCCAGCTGGGATGTTGAATCTACAGCTCGTTGAGACCCATATTTCATGGGTCCTGATGGGCAATGAATGGGTTTATAAGATCAAAAAGCCGGTTCAATATTCTTTTCTGGATTTTTCAACCATGGAAAAAAGAAAATATTACTGTGAACGTGAGCTTGTGCTTAACAACAGGTTTACCAGCGGTATTTACCTGGATGTGGTAACTATAAATGATGTCAATGGTCAACTGGTTCTTGAAGGTGGAAAGGGTACTGTCATTGATTATGCGGTGAAGATGCGAAAACTTGATCCTGGCCGGCAGATGGATCTGCTTATAAAAGAAAATAAAGTGAAGGAGTCTGACATAATTAGCCTCGCCAAAAAGATTGCCGGTTTTCACCAGGAGGCAGAGATAAAAGATCAACTCGATCCCGATGAATTAGCCGAAAAATTCAACGACCTTGAAGGGCAAACTGAATATTTGACACAGTTCCTTCCCGATAGCCGGGCGATCATATCAAATGCTATTCAATTATCGAATGATATTTTGAAGCAGAACCGGGAACGAATTAGTCAACGCTTAAAGCTGGGTTTTGTCAGGGATTGCCACGGCGATCTTCATACACGAAATATTTTTCTGCTGCCGGAGCCCACACCCTTCGATTGTCTTGAGTTTAACGATTCGTACCGGTACATGGATGTACTGGATGAAGTGGCCTTTCTTTGTATGGACCTGGATGCGTTGGGACGCGGCGACCTGGCAACACTGTTCCTGCATCACTACGATCAGGCATTTCATACACTACTTTCGGTGGAGGACCGCCGGTTGTTTATTTATTATAAAGCCTACCGCGCCAATATAAGAGCCAAAGTTAACAGTCTTCGTGCAAGGGGATCTGACAATGTGGAATCGCGAGGTGCTTCACTTGACGAAGTGAAGAAATATTTGCAGTTGATGAACGTGTATATCCGGCAACTGTAGTTTGCAGACAGCGAATATTGAACTAACTTAACGTTACAATCACCAAAACCACTTTATATGTCAGCAAAATCTGTAGCCATATTAATCGGGTTGGTTTTCGTTGCCGTTGGAATTTTAGGCTTTATCGACAACCCGATCATCGGCGATTCCCCGGATGCGATCTTTCATGCCGACACTGTGCATAACATAGTGCATATTGTCAGCGGTGTACTGTTCCTGTTTATTGCACTAGTCAAGCCGGCCGCGGCCAGGGGATTCCTGGTGACATTTGGAATCATCTACCTGGTCATTGGAATCATTGGGCTGACCAGTATTGGCACCGAAGGAATGGGTACGATACTTGGTTTCCTGCATGTAAACGGTGCCGACAACTATCTTCATGTCGGACTAGGCCTGGTGATATTATTAATGGGATTTTTGTCGAGGAAGATCCAGGATTGACAGCCTGTCCGGTTTTTCAACAATCCCGCTCATACCTTACCTTTGCGGCCTTAAAAACCGTCCGGGCTCCAGCCGGGCAGATAGAATATGAAGTATAGTAACGAGATTAAACGCCGCAGGACATTTGCGATCATCAGTCACCCTGATGCCGGTAAGACCACGCTTACCGAAAAATTGCTTTTGTTTGGTGGAGCCATCCAGGTGGCAGGAGCTGTGAAAAGTAATAAGATCAAAAAGCACGCGACGAGTGACTTTATGGAGATCGAGCGTCAAAGAGGTATTTCGGTTGCAACCTCGGTGATGAGTTTTGAATATGACGGCATCCTGATCAATTTGCTGGATACACCCGGCCACAAGGACTTCGCGGAAGATACTTATCGCACACTGACTGCTGTCGACAGCGTTATACTTGTGATTGATAGCGTGAATGGGGTGGAAGAGCAGACCAGGCGATTGATGGAAGTGTGCCGTATGCGGGATACGCCGGTCATTGTATTTATCAATAAGATGGACCGTGATGGTAAGAATCGTTTTGACCTGCTGGAAGAGATTGAAAAGGAGTTAAAGATTTCACTTCATCCCATGACCTGGCCGATCAATAGCGGCAAGGATTTCAAGGGTGTTTACAATATCGACGACAAAAGTCTTGTTCTATTTACTCCCAATACAAAAGCTTCCGACGAGGATGTCTTACAAATTCGGGACCTGTCTTTGCCAATTTTAGATCAAAAGTTAGGAGAAAAGGATGCCATTTCGCTTCGTGAGGATGTGGAACTGGTACATGGTGTTCACGGCGACCTGGTAGTAACGGACTACCTGGCGGGTAAAGTGGCGCCTGTTTTTTTTGGAAGTGCGGTCAACAATTTTGGGGTAAAGGAAATGCTGGATACTTTTATTCGTATAGCACCCACGCCACGCAGCCGGGAGACCACCAAACGCCCGGTAGATGTGGGAGAAGACAAACTTAGCGGCTTTATATTTAAAATTCACGCTAACCTGGACCCCAAGCACCGCGACCGCATCGCGTTCATGCGCGTTTGCTCGGGGAAGTTTGAGAGAAATAAATACTATCATCATGTCCGTCTCGACAAGGATATCCGTTTCAGCAATCCTTATTCATTTATGGCGCGAAGCAAGGATGTAATAGAAGAAGCATATCCCGGCGATGTGGTAGGATTATTTGATACAGGCAATTTCAAAATCGGCGATACGTTGACCGAGGGCGAGGATTTTTATTTTACAGGTATACCTTCATTCTCACCTGAAATATTCAAAGAGGTTGTGAATAAAGATCCCATGAAGACCAAGCAGCTTGAAAAGGGACTTTTACAATTGACTGATGAAGGTGTAGCTCAACTGTTCACACAGTTTGGTGGTAATAGAAAAATTATAGGTTGCGTGGGTGAGCTGCAGTTCGAGGTGATCCAGTACCGTCTACTTCATGAATATGGAGCTTCGGTGATCTTTAACACTCTGCCGTTTTATAAAGCCTGTTGGCTAACATCAGCCGATGAGAAAAAGCTGTTGGAGTTTTCGAGATTTAAGCAGGCCAATATCGCGGAAGACAAGGATGGTCATATGGTATACCTGGCGCAAAGTGAGTGGTTTCTTAATACGGAAATCAGTAATAATCCTGATATTCATTTTCATTTTACATCGGAGATACATAAGGAAACTGTCTAGGTTAAGGTTAAGGTTAAGATTGAGATTAAGTTTAAGTTTATACAGGTATAATTAAAGGTGGTTTCAAAAAAACGTTCATAAGAAATGACCGGGTCCAATTCACAGATAATTTTTGAAACTGAAAGGTTGGTAGTAAGGCCATATCTGCAAGAGGACAGCGAGTATTTTTTTATGATGAATGGAGACGAGGAGATCGTTCGGTATATCCGGCCGCCAAAATCCAGGGAGGAATCCGACCTGTTTTTACAGGAGGTGATAAAATATTCGCAGGAAAATCCTTTGTATGGCAGGTGGGCTGTTTTTGAAAAGGAATGCGGCGAATTCGCAGGGACATTTGCCATAATTCCCATTGAGAATGCCGATACAATGCAGTTGGGCTATTCCCTGCTCAAACGCAACTGGGGTAAAGGGTATGCTACTGAATTGACACTCGCAGGTTTGCAATATATATTCACCATGACACCACTCACGGAAATTTATGCCATCACGGAAAGGGACAACCTTGCCTCACAAAAAGTATTGCAGAAAGTAGGATTCAGGTTCCAGCGATCTTTTGAGGAAAACGGGAAAGAATTATTCCAATACCAGTACTAAAACTTCGCCACCAACCCTGTATAATTGTGCGGGGTGATAGCCTTCAACTCTTTTTTTACGCCACTGCTGATCTTAAGCCCGTCAATAAACTGGTGAATCGCTTTCTTGTCGATCTTATGATTGCCCCTGGTCAGGTCTTTTAAGGCTTCGTATGGTTTGGGGTAATTTTCCCGGCGCAATATGGTCTGAATGGCTTCAGCCACAACTGCCCAGTTGTTATCAAGATCTTCATGAATTTTGGGATCGTTGATCAGCAGTTTGCCCAGGCCTTTTTCGATCGATCTGAATGCGATGATCGTATGTGCGAAGGGTACGCCGATATTACGTAGTACGGTGGAATCGGTCAGGTCGCGTTGCATGCGGGAGATAGGCAACTTCGACGAGAGGTGTTCAAAGATCGCATTGGCGATACCGAGGTTCCCCTCTGCATTTTCAAAATCGATGGGATTCACTTTATGGGGCATAGCCGAGGAGCCAACTTCGCCTTTTTTTGTTTTCTGTTTAAAATATTCCATCGATACATAGGTCCATATATCGCGGCAAAAATCAACCAGGATATTGTTGATCCGTTTGATACAGTCAAAATGTGCCGCGAGATTGTCATAGTGCTCGATCTGCGTTGTGAATTGCTGCCTGCTTAGACCGAGGTGATCAATGAAACTATTTCCAAATTGCACCCAGTCGGTTTTTGGAAATGCTACATGGTGTGCATTAAAATTGCCCGTCGCGCCGCCAAATTTTGCGCTGAAGGGGATTGTAATAAATTGTTCAACCTGGGCCTGGATCCTTTCTGCAAAGACCATGATCTCCTTTCCGAGCCTGGTGGGACTTGCCGGTTGACCATGCGTATGTGCGAGCATGGGAATTTCTTTCCATTCCTGCGCGAGCAGTTTTAATTGTGTGTTCAGGTTTAACAGTCCCGGCAGGTATTCATATTCTATAGCGTGTTTCCAGAGAAGGGGTATCGAAGTATTATTGATGTCCTGTGAAGTAAGCCCGAAATGGATCCACTCAGTGGCGGTTTTATCATCCGTTTTTTCCAGTTCATTTTTAAGGAAGTATTCAACGGCTTTTACGTCATGGTTAGTTATATATTCTATCTGTTTGATCTCCTGCGCGTCTTCAGGGCCGAAATCTTCCACCAGTTTTCTGAGGTATTTGGAGGTTTTACCGGTAAGTTTGAAAAATTTCTTTTTCTCGAGGAACAGCAGGTATTCCACTTCGACAAGTACACGGTATTTCATCAGTGCATATTCGGAAAAATATTCATCAAGGTGATGTACCTGTTTGCGGTAGCGGCCGTCGATAGCAGAGATAGCAGTAAGTGCAGAAAGTTCCATGAAACAAAGGTGTTTTAATACTTAATTCCCAAAATCCTAGCTTTGCGGCAAAGATAAAGAACCCAAATTGTAGTAATGAAAGATATAAGTGGACTTCCCGGCGGTGGGGTGAATAAGATTCGTGTTGGCATAGTCAATTACCTCAATACAAAGCCGCTGATATATGGATTGCAGCAATCCCCAATAAAGGAAATGATCGAATTGACCGGTGCTTATCCTGCAAAGGTGGCGCAGATGCTGATGTTGGGCCAGGTCGACGTAGGTTTGATACCCGTGGCGGTAATACCCGAACTTCCCAGCTGGCATGTTAATGGCAATTATTGTATCGGTACAGAAGGGGAGATCGCATCGGTTGGTTTGTTTAGTGAGGTGCCGCTACACAAGGTCAAAAGAATTTATCTCGACTACCAGAGCCGTTCTTCGGTTGCTTTATTAAAATGGCTGATGAAAGAGTCCTGGGGTATAAATGCGGAACTGGTGCATGCCGGGGACGAATCGTTCCGCGACAAGATACAGGGGGAAACGGCAGGACTGGTGATTGGTGACCGTGCATTGGAGCAGCGGAAGCGTTCTACCTTTATTTACGATCTCGGCAGTGAATGGCGTGCAATTACTGGTTTACCATTTGTGTTTGCTGCCTGGATCAGTCTGAAGCCCCTGTCCGGGGATTTTATTAAGATATTCGACGAGGCTAATGCCATGGGTATTTCGCGGCTGGATGAAATAGTAAGGGAAAACCCTTATGACCTGTATGACCTCAAAAAATACTATAGTTTACATTTAAGTTACCATCTTGATGCGCAAAAGCGGCGTGGAATGGAAAAATTCCTCGAAGTGATCGGCCAAACAGAGTTCCAGGTCTCCGAATAGGCCTTTTTATTCAATCAAAAGCTTTTAAAAACGCGGGTTTTAGGTTATTTTAGCGGGGCTAGCCATCCACCTTATTTGTAAGCTATCCGTATAATGCGCCACCAACTGACTGCTTTTTGCAGGATTTTTATATTTCCTGTTTTTTTCCTTCTTGTACAACAAGGTTTTCTGGCTGCACAGGTGTGCAATAACTGGCTGAATCTGCCTTCGTATCAATCGTATGTAAGTGTTGGCGACCTGGACGTACCGGGTACCAAAATAACGGTGGAAGCCACTTTTATGCGGACAGCACCTTATTCAGGCGGGCAGATATGGGCGGGCGACCTGGTCTCTAAACACGTGCACCCTACCGATGCCAATTATTTATTGCGTCCGAATAACGCAGAGATCACCACTTCCAATGGATATTTCCGAACACCTGATATTTGTGAGATCGAGCTCAATAAAATATACCATGCTGCCATGGTTTACGATGGCAGTACTTTGAAATTTTACAGGAATGGTTATTTGATGAGCAGTGTACCTGCAACGGGAACGATGTACCAGAACAATTACGAAACCCGTATTGGTTTATATGATGCTTTGGTGCACAACACAAACCTGATCGGTTATATCAATGAAGTCAGGATCTGGAATGTCGTGAGGACGCAGGCCCAGATCCGGGCATACATGAATACTTCTTTGCCCTCACCAGCTACACAGTCAGGATTACTTGCATACTATATATTTAATAGCCTTATCAACAAACAAGGGAACACGGCCTGGAAT
>JAEYVW010000040.1 GCA_023429365.1 Bacteroidota bacterium | reverse complement strand
AGGTATCTACTGCTACATTTCGGCTTTTAAAGGAATATTTACCGGGGCCTTATACTTTCATTCTGCCTGCAAGCAAAATGGTTCCCCGGATACTGCAGAGTAAGAAAGATACGATCGGGCTTCGCATACCTGATAATAAAATAGCACAAGCTATCATCAATGAACTAGGCCGGCCCATACTTAGCGCTTCCCTTCCTGGTGAAATGGTGGAAGACTATACCGATCCTGAGATCATGTATGAAAATTTTATGCACGATGTTGACATCGTGATCGATGGCGGCATAGGAGGCACTGTTCCTTCAACCGTGCTTGATTGTACCGGGCCAGAACCCGTTGTACTCCGGGAGGGTTTGGGAAAATGGAATTAAGTTTTGCAAAAAGTCACCATGACAATTTCCCGGATAACTACAGATTAAATTTGATGCCCTCTTCTTCGAATAGCTCAAGTTGCGCATCCATCATCCTGAAGCTTCTGCGGTGGTATTTACATAAACCATGTTCAGCTATAGCATGGCGGTGCGCCGGTGTGCCATAACCTTTATTACTTACCCAGTGATACACAGGAAATTCATCGTGCAGCTGGCACATATATTCATCCCTGTATGTTTTTGCAAGAATACTGGCCGCTGCGATGCTGGCGTAAAGACCGTCGCCCTGGATCACGCATTGGTGCGGGATCGACTCGTAAGGTTTGAAGCGGTTACCATCAATCAACAAAAGCTGCGGTAATTCCTGCAATTTGGCAATCGCCAGGTGCATGGCCTTGAAAGAAGCGTTTAAAATATTAATATGATCGATCTCTTCATTATCGACTGAAGCTACTGCCCACGCAATGGCTTTTTGTTCAATGAGCGGCCTCAATTCATTGCGCTCCTCTGCTGTAAGTTTTTTGGAGTCGTTCAGGAGAGGGTGTCGAAATTTTTTCGGTAGTATTACCGCCGCTGCAAATACAGGCCCGGCAAAACAACCTCTGCCGGCTTCGTCGCAGCCGGCTTCAATCAGTGTGTTTTGGTACCGGGATTTCAGCATCTGGTTTATAAATAAATCAATTTGTGGAGGTGAAACGAAAATAATCGATGTATTTGTAATAGAACGCCGCTCCTGGTAAATTTAATCCACAAAAAATCAACCTTTTCATTTGCTGCAGACCTACCTTTGCCCCCGCTATGATCTCCGATTTGAAACCTGTGCGTTCTTCACGGCCCGTAGCCATCTGGCTATTGGTAGGTGTGGGCATGATCATTATACAGGTTTTGCTGGGAGGTATCACCCGTCTCACGGGATCGGGACTTTCCATCACCGAATGGAAACCCATTATGGGCGCCCTACCGCCATTGAACGAACATGATTGGAATATTGCGTTTGAAAAGTATAAACAAATTGCGCAATATAAATATCTCAATTTCCACTACACATTAGAAGATTTCAAATTCATATTCTTCTGGGAATGGTTTCACAGGCTATGGGCGAGATTGCTGGGTGTTGTATTCCTGATTCCTTTTATTATCTTTTTAGTTCAACGACGGTTTAAGCAGGAAATGGTGCGCCCGCTGATCATCCTTTTCCTGCTGGGCGCATTACAAGGGCTCGTCGGCTGGATCATGGTGCAAAGCGGTCTCGAAGATTCGGAACTGGTATATGTAAGCCATTATAAACTGGCTATTCATTTTATTCTCGCACTTGGTTTACTGGTGTACACTCTTTGGTTCGCCCTGGAGTTACTGATACCAGCGCGTCAACTTACCTATAACCATTCTTTAAAAAAATTCATGGGCTGGTTGACAGCCTTGCTAGTTGTACAACTTATTTATGGCGCTTTTATGGCGGGATTGAAAGCGGCTACCGCGGCACCAACCTGGCCTTCGATGAACGGACACTGGTTGCCCGGCGATACCAGTTCCTTTGGCGACCGGCATTTTAGTGGTATTAGCCAGTTGACAGATCATCCCATCATGATCCACTTTCTTCATCGCAATATTGCTTACCTCTTAACCATCCTGGTGCTTGCCTGGACCTGGCAGGCTTTTAAAGTTAGTGGTTCCCCCATTTTCCGTAAAACACGTCTTTGGCCACTAGTGCTTGTTCTCTTGCAGGTAGCGCTTGGCGTATTTACCGTTCTTCATTCTATCAATACCCGCAGTTTCCTTTGGCTAGGTGTAGCACATCAGTTTGTAGCCATGCTGCTATTGATGTCATTTGTTTGGTTTTTGTATATCATAAGAAGCGGGAAGTCCATTCATCACTAATAATAGTGTCGGTAATTTGCATTGCTGTCATTAAATAGTATTTTTAAATATCACCAGCTACCGTTTTCATGAAAGCATGGCTTAGAGGATTTTATTATTCGTTTCCCATACAGCTGCTTTTCCTGCATTTTCGCAAATACCAGGTTTTGCTGCTATTTTGGTTTATCCTGTTTGCTGTAGTAAATGGAAGCTTTATGCAAACCTTTGGCGCCGACTCATTATTCCTGGCGCCGGAGTTCCTCGACAATGTGAATTCGATCAGTGCAGCGATCGTCGGCATATCGATCGGCATGTTTATCATGAGCTGGAATATCAGCACATTTATTCTGTTTAGCAAGCATTTCAAATTTCTTTCCGCTACAACGAATCCATTTCTCAAGTACTGTATCAACAACGCCATCATACCCCTGCTTTTTATCCTCTTTTATTTTTTCAGGGCTTATGAGTTTACCCGCTACCGCGAATTGATCAGCAATGTCGAGATCCTTTTTTTAGCAGGCGGCTTTCTCAGCGGTCTGATCCTGATCCTTACGGTTTCTTTTATTTATTTTTTTCGTGCCGACCGTTCTATCCTGCGCCGAATGATGCCCGAGATCACAGTGCCCGGTGAGTACCTTACGCAATTGAAACCGGCACGGGAAGTCTATCATAACGAAAGCCTGATACATGTAGAGTGGTATTTTGATTCACCGCTTCGTTTACGACCGGTTCGGGATGTGAGGCACTACACGCCCCAGTTCGTAGAATCACTTTTTAAGCGGCATCATTTTGCGGCGATCATTTCGGTGTTTGCGGCATTCCTGTTCCTGGTGCTGATTGGATTTTTTCTCGACTCTCCTTTTTTCCAGATACCCGCGGCTGCAAGCATCACGATATTTTTTTCCATCCTGATCGGCGTAGCCGGTGCTTTTTCCTATTTCCTTCAAAGCTGGAGCATCCCCTATTTGTTGATGTTGTTGCTTGCGTTGAACTTCTTTTACCAAAAAGACTGGATCGATCCGCGCAATAAAGCTTATGGCCTCAACTACCAAAATAAACTAGAAAGGCCGCAGTACACCCGCGAAGGATTGATGGCGCTTTGCACCCCTGAAAAAGTGCAGGCCGATCGACAAAATATGGTCAATGTCCTGGAGAACTGGAAAAAGAAACAGGATAGTTCACGTCCCTTGCTTGTATTGTTAAATACCAGTGGCGGCGGTCACAGGAGCGCCACCTTTACCTTTAGCATGCTCCAATACCTGGATAGTCTGAGCAATGGGACTATCATGAAGAAAATATTCCTGATCAACGGTGCTTCCGGGGGAATGATTGGTGCCACTTATTTCAGAGAACTATACCTACAAAAACTTAAGGGAAAGAATATCGACTTACAGGACCCTAAATATGTAGAAGATATCGCCGGAGATGTATTGAATCCCGTGTTTTCTTCATTTGTGGCGAGAGACCTGATTGCGCCGGCGCAGAAATTCAGCGTAGACCAATATACTTATGTAAAAGATCGTGG
>JAEYVW010000037.1 GCA_023429365.1 Bacteroidota bacterium | reverse complement strand
AAAGGGATATTGTTTTCCCTGACTGCTTCCAGTATCAGGCGGCGCGGTTTCTTCTTTTCCATAAAAACAAAACCATAGCATTCGATGCGATGGTTGGTCCTAAAACATTTTACCGCAAACTTATCATTGTCTACCAGTAGACCTTCATTGCGGATAGTATGGAAATGAAGGTCGAAACAAAGCGTCGTATCGGCTACTTTCAGCTGAAGTTCGATCAATTGTTGCAGGGGCGCCGGTCCGATCACATGCAATTCCTGCTGGCGCCCCAGGAGGCTGAAGGAATTGATGAGGCCGATCAAACCAAAATAATGATCCCCGTGCAGGTGTGAAATAAAAATATGCGATATACGGCTGCGGCGGATCTTGTAATTGATCATTTGGATCTGCGTGCCTTCGCCACAGTCGACCAGGAAATTGGTACCGTCCATGGTCACGACCTGGCTGGTGGGGTGTCTGTCAAAGGCCGGTACGGCTGAGTTATTTCCAAGGATGGTAACAGCGAGCATAAGCTAAAATACGAACTAAGAAGGTAGTGGCAAAAGCGCTGATGGCGTTAACATTCTGAGGTGATAAGGGGGAGGAAGTACCGGGCATTTATTGAGAACTCAGCCTGTTGCATCATCATCGTTCATCAATTCTCTTTCGACCTCTTCCATCTGCACGATATCGTAGGCTTCGCTCTCGGTGGGTGTAACATTCATGAGCTCTAAAAGTTCATTTTTATCAAGAAATTCTTCAACCTGGCGCTGTATTCCGCAAATCACGAAAGATGCATTATTTTCATAGAAGATTTGCTGAATCGCGACCAGCCTCTCAGCCGCAGCAATATCGGTGTCCGTGATGTCTTTTAATATTAACACTATGTTTTTAACGTCATTTTGGAGGTAGGGGAGTAAACAAGCATCCAGTTCTTCTGTCATAGTAGCAGAAAGAGGGCCGGCAGGCAGCGTGATGGCATGAAATCTTTCTTTGGTATCTATTTTGACTTTCATACAACTAAGTTTATCAACATTCCGTTTATAAGTACGGAGAACAGGGAACCAAATATATTTGTTAATATTGTAACACAACTAATTATCTAATTTATGGATAATAATTTTTCAACACAGGTTAAAGAGATCATTTCGTTCAGCAGGGAAGAAGCGCTACGATTGGGAAATGATTTTATCGGTACCGAACACCTCCTGCTCGGGTTGATCCGGGAGGGAGACAATACGGCCGTCCGCATATTAAAGAGCTTTAATGTCGACTTATATGAACTCAGGAAAGAGATCGAGCTGGCGGTAAAGGACAAGACCGGTAAGAATATTGCTAATATCAACAGCCTGCCCCTGACCAAACAGGCTGAGAAAGTGATCCGTGTCACGGTACTTGAGGCTAAGGCGTTAAAGAGCACAACAGTAGAAACCGAGCACCTGATGCTCTCGATTCTAAAGAACAAGGAAAACATTGCAACTCAAATCTTAAATCAATTCGACGTGGACTACGATCTTTTCCGCCAGGAACTTGGCATTGTAAAATCCAGCGACCCCCGTGCAGAATTCACTGATGAGAATGACGATGATTTTGAGGATGAGAAAAAATATTCCCAACAAAAGGGTTCAAAGCAGGGCGCTAATGTAAAAAGTAAAACCCCCGTACTTGACAATTTCGGCCGTGATATTACCAAGCTGGCCGAATCCGGTTCTCTGGACCCCATCGTGGGGCGTGAGTCCGAGATCGAAAGAGTATCGCAGATCCTATCGCGACGTAAAAAGAATAACCCAATTCTGATCGGTGAACCTGGTGTGGGTAAGACAGCAATCGTGGAAGGTCTTGCGCTTCGCATTGTACAAAGAAAAGTATCAAGGGTATTGTTTGATAAAAGAGTGATCTCCCTCGATCTCGCAGCCCTCGTGGCAGGTACCAAGTACCGTGGCCAGTTTGAGGAAAGGATGAAGGCGATCATGAACGAACTGGAAAAGAACCGGGATGTGATCCTGTTTATCGATGAGTTGCATACCATCGTTGGCGCAGGTGGCGCCAGTGGTTCACTCGATGCCAGCAATATTTTCAAACCTGCACTTGCCAGGGGCGAACTCCAGTGCATTGGTGCATCTACCCTGGATGAGTACAGGATGTATATCGAGAAAGACGGGGCACTCGATCGACGTTTTCAAAAAGTGATCGTTGATCCACCAAGCGTGGAGGAGACTATCCAGATCCTCAACAATATCAAATCGAAGTACGAGGATTATCACAATGTTACTTACAATGATGAATCGATCGACGCATGTGTAAAGCTGAGCGACCGATATATCACCGATCGCCTGCTCCCCGATAAAGCTATCGACGTCATGGACGAAGTTGGAGCCCGGGTGCATTTGAAAAATATCAACGTTCCACAAAACATCGTCGACCTGGAGAAGAAGATCGAAGATGTGAAGAACGAAAAGAATAAAGTGGTCAAGAGCCAGAAGTTTGAAGAAGCCGCTTCGCTTCGTGATACAGAAAAACGCCTGGCGGAAGACCTGGAAAAAGCAAAACAGGATTGGGAAGAAGAAAGTAAACACAAGCGTTACCCGATCGATGAGGAAGCTATTGCCGAGGTGGTGAGTATGATGACAGGTATTCCTGTCAAACGAATGGTACAGGCAGAGACCGAGAAGCTCAGGAAGATGTCGGAAGATATGCGTGAAATGGTGATCGGCCAGGATGAAGCTATTCAGAAAGTGGTGAAAGCGATCCAGCGTAACCGCGTTGGTCTGAAAGATCCTAAGAAGCCGATTGGTACATTCATATTCCTCGGTCCCACCGGTGTAGGTAAAACCGAGCTGGCCAGGGCACTTGCCAGGTACATGTTTGATTCGGAAGATGCGCTGGTGCGTATAGATATGAGTGAATACATGGAGAAATTCACGGTGAGCCGCCTGATCGGTGCGCCTCCGGGGTATGTGGGTTACGAAGAAGGTGGTCAGCTCACAGAGCGGGTACGCCGCAAGCCCTATAGTGTGATCCTGCTTGATGAAATTGAAAAAGCCCACCCGGATATTTATAATATCCTCCTGCAGGTGCTTGATGATGGTCAATTGACCGATGGCCTGGGCCGCAAAGTGAACTTTAAGAACACGCTCATCATCATGACTTCAAATATTGGGGTGCGCCAGTTGAAAGATTTTGGTGCAGGTGTTGGTTTTGCCACATCGTCTAAGCTGGAACATGAAGACGAGGCCAACAAGGCTGTGATTGAAAAGGCATTGAAGAAAACCTTTTCGCCGGAGTTCCTGAACCGTATTGATGATGTTGTTATTTTCAACAGCCTGAGCAAGGAGAATATTTTCAATATCATCGATATCCTGATGAAGGGTGTGATGAAGAGACTGGCCAACCTGGGCTTCAGCCTTACACTGACCGAGGATGCGAAATCATTCCTGGCTGATAAAGGATACGATGTTCAGTTTGGCGCCCGTCCGCTCCACCGGGCGATCCAGAAATACCTGGAAGATCCGCTGGCGGAAGAGATATTGAATATGAATGTGAAGGCTGGCGACGTGCTGGAAGCTGATCTTGATAAAGAGAAAACCAAGCTGGTATTCTCCTTCAGGAAAGTGGAAACGAAATCAAAAGCAAATTGATCCAAGCATCATAAATATTTAGAGGAGCGTTTTTAAAGCGCTCCTTTTTTATTTAGATGGATGGGAATTCGGTAATAGAGAAATGATCAATTTAGAGGGGCGAAATTTTTCAATTTTTCTCCCCGCCTTCCCGGCCACTCCGCCAAATAATACCCATATTTTTGCGCAGGCTTATCGAAAGGAATCAAATGGCAAAAAAGATAATTATAACCATCGACGGTTGGTCGAGTTGCGGTAAGAGCACCCTGGCCAAACAGCTTGCAAAAAAGCTGGGCTATGTGTATGTTGACAGCGGGGCCATGTACCGTGCGATCACCCTGCATTTTTTAAGAAACCACATCGACTGGACGGATACCAAAGAAGTGCAGAAGGCGTTGAGTGAAATACATCTTGAATTTCATTTCAACGAGAAGGCAGGACAAAGCGAGATCTACCTAAACGATGAAAATGTCGAGTACGTGATCCGCGACCTGGTGATCGCGGAAAAAGTCAGCGAGATCGCTGCTATCAGGGAAGTACGTGAATTTGCCGTGGCCCAGCAACAAAAGATGGGAGCGAAAAAAGGTATTGTAATGGATGGCCGCGATATCGGCACTGTTGTGTTTCCTAAAGCCGAATTAAAAATCTTCATGACTGCCGACAATGCTGTCAGGGTAGAACGACGTTTTAAAGAACTTTATGAAAAAAATCCGAACATCACAATTGAAGAAGTGAAGACCAATCTCGAAATGCGCGATTATATCGACTCGCACCGCGAAGTAAGTCCCCTTAGAAAAGCTGACGACGCCATCGTGCTCGACAATACAAATCTTACCGAAGAACAACAGTTCCAAAAAGCCCTGGGCTGGGCGAGGGA
>JAEYVW010000016.1 GCA_023429365.1 Bacteroidota bacterium | reverse complement strand
CCTCCAACCTACCAATGGAAAATTTTTGGTTTGGGCAATCGTGAAGCAAGAAGGTTTTGCACCTTCATATCCACTTTCACTACCCACACAAGTAACGCTGTTCAGCACGGTCAACCCGGGCATTGTTTGATCAGGACCCAGCCGCACAAGTTGACCAGGACAAATATCTATTAGACACTGGCCAAAACCAAGTGAAAAACAACGGTAAAAAATAGAAAATAACGTTTGATGGAAAGCAACCCGTTCGGAAGAATATAAGCTTTTTAAATCGTCTTTTTCATCAGCCAGTCTTTTTGTACATCATCTCCCAGGATAAAATCGTGTTCGGAAAACTTTTCAAAGCCCCAGGCGGTATAAAAATCTATCGCACGTTGATTGTGTTCCCATACGCCCAACCAAACGGTATCGTGATTTTTTTCCCGGGCAATTTCGAGACTGCGCTGCATCAGCATTTTGCCGATGCCCTTACCCATGTAATTTTTTACAACGTAGATCCTCGCGATCTCAATCGACCTGTCGGTACCTAGTTCTGGTGGATTATTGTTTTCACGCAGTCTCACATAACCTACCGGGGTTTGATCGTCATAAGCCAGCATGAAAATATTCCTTTCTGCGCCAACTTCCCGCATTAGCAATTCGCGTGTAAACTGCTCATTCAGGAACTTGTCCATATTTTCTTTTGTATTGGACGCGGCGAAAGTGTCATAAAAAGTTTCCCGACTCATGTCGGCGACCAGTGCAGCATCGTCCCTGGTGGCTTCCCGAATTGTGATCATCTGATTATACTAAGCACTTATAAAATTGAATTTTGAGGTACACACTAATGAGCAGTCCTTAATATTTTTCCTTTGTCCACAATTCATTCAGCGGGTCACCTTTGGAGCTTTTGCCGGAATGGTTCCAGACATCACCAGTTACAGAGCCATCAAAACTCAGGGAAGCGCCAACACGGGTACTATCGCGAGAGAAGAATTCGATATTCTCGGTATACTTTCCATTTTCGAAAGTATAAGTGCCACCGCCTGTACCGAAAAATTCTTTGGTAGCCGGGTTGATGGCCATCCATTGGAAGCGGGTAGATGAAAGTATTTTTAAAGTCTTACGATCACCTCTTTGCATCTGGTTCATTTTCCCATCAACCATCCGACCCGTAATGCGCCATACTCCCGCGAGGTTTTTGTCGCCTTCGTCGAGCCTGGTCCATGGCTGCTGCATCCCGGTAATATCAGTATTTAGAGCTTTTTCTTTTACACTATAGGCCACGGTTTTTGTGGTACCTACATTATCAGCGCTACGGGTATCAAATTCTGTTTTTAATTCAAGGGTGATCGTGCCAGGTTTGTATACACCACCATAACTGCTGACAAATTTTTTATTTTCTACATCAAAAACCGAGTGCGTAAAGTAACCATCCTGGAAGACCAACACCTGTTCCATAGAACCTGTTTGCAGGTGCCAGGCTCCTTTTAATGTGTCTTGTTGGGTGAAATGCATAAAGCTGTTCAATACGACAAATAAGCCAATGATAACGGCCGTTATATTCAATCTGTTTTTCATAACAAGCAATTTTTTACTTAAAGACTTTCAATTACCATGGCGCTGGCGCCACCTCCGCCGTTGCAGATCCCTGCGGCGCCATACCGGGCATTGTTTTGCTTCAATACATTAAGCAGGGTAACGATGATCCTTGCGCCACTGGCACCCAGGGGGTGACCAATTGAAACGGCTCCGCCGTGTACGTTTACGCGGGCAGGATCGAGTTTCATACGTTTTGTATTTTCAATCCCTACAACTGCGAAGGCTTCGTTCAATTCCCAGTAGCTGATATCTTCCATTTTCAGGCCAGCTTTTGCAACGGCTTTGGGAACGGCCAGCGACGGCGTGGTTGTAAACCATTCCGGAGCCTGTTCCGCGTCGGCATAGGAAACTATCCTGCCAATAGGTTTTAGTCCCAGTTTATCAAGTTTTTCTTTGCTTACTAAGACCAGTGCAGCAGCGCCATCGTTCATCGTGCTGGCATTGGCTGCTGTAACCGTGCCATTTTTTATAAAAGCGGGATTGAGTGTAGGGATTTTTTCAAACTTTACGTTAAAGGGTTCCTCGTCTTTGGCAAACAATACAGGGTCACCTTTTCGTTGGGGGATTTCAACAGGTATGACTTCATCTTTGAAATACCCTTTTTCCCATGCTGCCTGTGAACGCTCATAACTGGCAATAGCGAATTTATCCTGGTCCTCGCGACTGATCCCGCATTCCGCAGCGCAAAGCTCCGCGGCATTACCCATGGCTTTACCATCGTACACATCGGTAAGTCCGTCTTTCGCAAGACCGTCAATGATGGAAGAGTGACCATATTTATTACCCCAACGCATTGATTCAACATAAAACGGAACACCGCTCATGCTTTCCATGCCCCCGGCAACAACGATATCAGCGTCGCCGAGCGCGATGCTTTGTGCTGCCATTGAGATGGCTTTCATTCCGCTGGCGCATACTTTGTTTACCGTCGTGCAATTCACTTCATTGGGCAGACCAGCAAATTTCGCCGCCTGTCGTGCGGGTGCCTGGCCTAAGTTGGCTTGTATTACGCATCCCATGATGACATCCTGTACACCTGATCCGGGTGCAGCATCCGGGCTAATTCCCGCTTTTTCAAGGGCGCCTTTAATGGCTGCAGCACCGAGTTTAGGAGCAGGAATATCTTTTAACGCACCACCAAAACTTCCGATAGGAGTACGGACTGCAGAAACAATAAACACTTCCTTCATAATATTTGTCAGGGTTTGAAAATGAGCAACAAAGATAACAATTGTTAGTATTGTAAAACTTTCGATAATTTAGTCCTGATTCGGAATACTCCTGGAAATTAAATTGATTGTTATGAAAAGAAAAACTTCATCAAACCCATCTGGCAAACCTCCAAAAGCTCGTGTTGAAAAAGATATCGATGACCTGGTGCATTCAACACAGGAAGAGATACCGAAAGAACTCGGTGAAGCTGATCCTGATGATTTGGTACATCAGCCGGTAAAGAAAGTGACGGGTAATGTAGATGAATCCCTTGCTGATCCGGATGACCTGGTACACGACACTGATGAAATCGATCCTGACCAGCATTAATCAAAGTATAAAATATTCAAGAGAGGATGGCTGTCATAAAAGTACCCACATCTTTTAACCTGGATGTAGAATTTGAAGTGCCTGAGTTTTACAGGCGACTGATCGCATTGCTGATCGATATTCTTATCCTCTATTTTTATTTGCGGATCGCCATCGCATTTTATTCTTCAATTGTACGTGAGTCAAATTTTTTTGACAATGATACACTCTACAATTTACAGGCTTTACTCATCGTGCTGCTTTTGCCTCTACTATTGTATCATGTGGTGTTGGAGATCACCATGAATGGGCAAAGTATCGGGAAAAAGATCATGTCATTGAGGGTGGTAAATGAAAATGGTGGCCGCGCCAGTGTTAGCCAGTTCCTGATCCGCTGGTTATTGCGTGACATTTGGTTCCTGTTGTTGTTTACCATAGGCCTGCAGGGTAATTTCCAGGGCCCGGAATCGGTGTTTATCATTCTTTCGGTCATACTTTTTTTTATAACGGAGATCGTTCTCGTGGTATCATCAAAAAAAGGACAGCGCATTGGGGATATCCTCGCGCATACGATACTGATCAGGACTAATAAGCAGTCCAGCATTGAAGAAACCGTGTTCCAGGAGGTGGATGACAGTTATACGCCCGCCTTTCCGCAGATCATGAAGCTGAGCGACCGCGATATCAATGCCATCAAAAGCATACTTGAGACGGCAAGGAAAAAAGGCGATATGGAAATGGCCGTAGCTGCCTGTGACAAGATCAGGACGCATCTTGGGATCGCGTCCGATATGAATCCGTTTGAATTCCTCGACACCCTGCTTAAAGACTATAATTACCTGTCGGTAAAATAGCGTACAGGATTTTCCTGTCGCCAGCCAAGCGATAAAATAGTCGTAACTTTTGTCTCTAAATTTTAGGCTATGAAAAAAACAATTGTAGCCCTTGTATTGGCCAGCAGCATTGGCGCGATCGCTTACGCCAGCCTGCAGGACCGCGACAACCGCAAACAGGCGATTGAGAAGAAACAGGAAAAGAAGGAAATGAAGAAAGAGTGTAAGAAAAGATGCCTGTTTGGTTGACGCCCCGCCCTGCTGTATCGCGATATGGCAGGGCGGTTTTTTATTTTGAGGGGAATATATTAGAATTTTCTACTCTTCGTTTCATCGATTATTCATGCCTAAAATCAAGACTTACGGCGCAAGGCACTGTAAACTAATCTTTTAAATTTTATTGCAATTAAATTTTAATAAAAAACAGTATTTAGTTGACAATCAGCGTTTAATCAATTTTATAAAATTATTTTAATTCGCCCGTCATATTTTCAATCTCCCCCGCCGCCAAATCCTTAATTTTGTTTCAACCTGCTGACCCACTCTAAATTCCCCCATATCCAACTGCAAGAGCAAGATTACATGTTGAACCGGTACTAACCCCTGGCGAGACGATTTGTAAGAACATTATTATTGAAAAAATAAAAGGGAGGCGGTATGTACACTTACGACTTATTAGAAAATGGATGTTATTACCTGGTGAAGGAAAAAGCGGATTCGCCTATCGTACTTATCAAAGTAGCAGTCGAAACTGATCATTGCATTTTTGTCCAAAGGTTTGAAGATCCCACACTCACGGAATGGAAGCTGAAAAAGGATGAATTGTTTGATATTATTGAATGCCTGAGTGATGAGGCCGTAAAGCAATGGGAAGAGCATTACAGCAGCGAAGATGCCTATTATGAAGAAGACGACGACTAGGTAACCATTCATGTATTTTATTATGCCCGGTGATTGGTATGGTTTATATTTAGTCCATACCAATCACCGTTTTTATGTCCACACCATTCTTCGCAAAGACAAATCTTGTCGTCATTGCCCTGTTGTTAACTTCTCTTTGCCAGGCCCAGCCCTCTCCTGTGCGGGGTGATGATCTGCCTAAGGATTATCTCGGAAAGGATTTTCATGCAGGACGTCGTGAGGCTCTGCGGGCGGGGATGCCAGCTAATTCCGTAGCCGTGGTATTTTCTTATCCCGTGCGTAATTTTTCCAACGACGTGGACTATTTTTTCCACCAGAACCCCGACATGTATTATTTCAGCGGCTACAAAGAGCCCCATTCAATGCTGCTCATCTTTAAGGAAGACCAGATGGATGCTGATGGAAATAAGTTTAATGAAGTCCTCTTTGTGCAAAAACGAAATCCAATGGCTGAGCAATGGAATGGCCGCAGGCTCGGTACAGACGGTGCCAGGGAAAAGCTGGGTTTCAAAACGGTATATAATGGCGAAGCATTTGCCGATTTCCCGATAGATTTTTCAAAGTTTGATAAAATACTTTTTGAAGGATTACCCGATGACGTTTCGGATAACCGTTACGATAAAGCTGATCTTTTCGATCTGCTTCAGCATTTCAGACGCAAAGCCGGTCTCGATGGTGAAAAAGCTAAAGACAAAAAATTCGATAGCAGATCCTATCTGCAGCTTACTGCTTCTCTCCGCGAAATAAAAACACCGGAGGAAATGGACCTGATCCGTAAAGCTGTTGAGATATCCTGCCAGGGACAAAATGAAGTTATGAAGGTCGTTCGTCCAGATATGAGCGAACTGGAAATTCAGGGACTACATGAATATGTACATAAGAAATATGGCGCCGAGGGCGTGGGTTATGGTTCGATCATCGGCGCTGGAGAAAACGGCTGCGTACTTCACTATATGGAAAATACAAAGACCCGGGTTGGCAATACTTTACTCCTAATGGATGTGGGCGCCGAGTATCACGGTTATACGGCCGATGTTACCAGGACCATCCCGGCCAATGGAAAATTTTCACCCGAAGAAAGGATCATCTACCAATTGGTATATGATGCGCAGGAAGCCGCGTTCAAAACACTTAAACAAGGTTCGCAATGGAGAGATGCCGAGGATGCGGCGCGAAATGTTATCACAGACGGGCTGATGAAACTGGGTATCATCAAAGAAAGATCACAGGCCCGCAAATACTACCCCCACGGACTAGGTCATCATA